>DPWD01000117.1 GCA_003526465.1 Hyphomonadaceae bacterium | reverse complement strand
CCAGCGTTGAGGGCCTCTGAGTACGCCACGAGCCTGCCATAGAAGGCGCCTGCCAGCGCCCGCATGCGTTTGGGGACCGCCAGGTCCCCGACCCCCGATTCGCGCAGCCCGGCGTCAAGGTGGCTGAACAACCGATCCGTGAACGCCTGCGCGAGCGGCGCCGCGCCCTCCTCCGCGCGCAATCTCCGCTGTGCCAGGCCGGCATTCAGCGCAAGTAGCTCGAATCGCCCTTCGAGCGTGTCGGGAACCTTGTCCTCGCCATAAAATTCGGGGCGGCGGCTGACCTCGATCACCCTTGCCAACAGGGCGTCCCCGTCGCGCCCGGCGCGGCGCCTCCAAAACGGCAAATCCACCTGCCTTCTCCCCCTTGCCCCTGGGCCCGGTCCGCCGTACCGCTTGGCCCGTTTTCTGCGAGGCCGACCTCATGAATCTTGGACTCTTACGGCTTTCCGCCGTCGCGGCCATCCTCTCTGCGGCCGCCTGCGCGCCGGTGCAGACCTACAATGGCTTTCGCGCCGACTACAACAACGCCGAGATCCCGCCCCCCCAAGTCGGCGTCGATACTCGCGAAACCGTGCTGCAGCGCTTTGGCAGCCCTTCCACGACTGCGGTTTTCGACCGCACCGCCTGGTATTACGTCAGCTCGGTGCAGGAGCGGGTCGCCTTTTATAACCCGCGCACCACCGAGCGCCGTGTGATGGTGGTGCAATTCGATGGCGAAGCGGTCACGGCGGTGGAGAGCTTCGGGCTCGAACGCGGCCGGATCGTTTCCTACGACAGTGAGGAAACCCCCACACGCGGGCGTGAACTCGGAGTGCTTGAGCAATTGCTCGGCAATGTCGGGCGCACCGCTCCGATCAGGCCTGACGCGGAAGACCCCCGCGACCGGCGCTGACCTAGCGCGCGTCCAGTGCGCGCTTAAAGGTTTCTACATCGACATTGCCGCCGCTGGCGATAATCGCAACGGATTTGCCGCGAACCTCGAGGCCGCCTTCCAGCAAGGCGGCGAGCGCGGCGGCGCCGGAAGGCTCCAGCACCAGCTTCAGGTTCAGGAACGCGAACTTCATCGCCCGCAGCACAGCTTGGTCAGAGACAGCCACCGCGCGCTCAAAGCGCTCGCGCGCGATGGCGAAGGTGATCTCGCCCATTTGCTCGACCAGGAGCCCGTCGCAGATCGAACGTATGCCCGGGGCGTTGCGCTGTATCGCGCCAGCGGCGAGCGTGCGTGCGAGGTCGTCATGGCCCTCGGGCTCGACCGCGATGATGCGCGCATCGGGCAGCGCCAGCGCCACGCCGGAGGCAAGCCCGCCTCCACTCGCGGGCACGATTACAACATCGGGCGATAGTTGGTCGGCGATTTCCAGCCCCACGGTTCCCTGCCCAGCGATGACGTTCGCATCGTCGAACGGCTTGATCAGAGCCAGGCCGCGCTCGGCGGAGAGCTTAGCGCCAATTGCTTCGCGGCTTTCCGCGAGGCGGTCGTAGCACACGACATCCGCACCCATGGCGCGCGTGCGTTCGAGCTTAATTTTCGGCGCGTCGGAAGGCATGACGATGACGGCGCCGACGCCGAAATGCCTTGCCGCCGTCGCCACCGCGATGGCGTGATTACCGGAGGAAAACGCCAGCACGCCCCGTGCGCGCGCATCTGGCGCAAGCGCGGCTAGCGCGTTAGCGGCGCCGCGCATCTTGAACGCGCCGCCGCGCTGCAGGCACTCAGCCTTCACGAACACGCGCGCCTCGACAGCTTCGTCCAGCACATCGTTGCGCAAGAGCGGCGTCTTAAACGCGATGCCCTCGATGCGTCGGGCGGCGGCGCGCACGTCCTCAACGGTTGGAACTCGCATTACGAACCTCGCGGTTTGGCGCGCCGGGTCGGGGGCGCTGACAGGGGATCTTCCGGCCAGGGATGCTTGGGGTAACGCCCGCGCATCTCGCTGCGCACGCCCGCGTAAGAGCCGCGCCAGAAGCCGGGTAGATCTCTTGTGGTTTGCACCGGACGATGCGCCGGAGAGAGCAAGCGCAGGGTCAGCGGCGCGCGCCCGCCGGCAATGGAGGGGTGCCTGGCCTCGCCAAACAATTCCTGCAGCCGCACGTCGAGTGCGGGGCCGCCCTCGGCGGTATAGTCGATGGCCAGTGAGGAACCCGCCGGCGTCTCGAACCGCACCGGGGCCTGCTCATCCAGGCGCTTGCGCACTTCGTAGGGAAGCATGTGCAGGAGCGCGTCGGCGACATTCACATCGCGCAAGCTTGAAACATGCGTTAGCGCCGACGCCAGCCATTCGCATGCGTTGGAGAGCTCCGCATCGTTCCAGTCCGGCCACACGTCTCCTTCCAATGCGCGCATGAAGGCGACCCGCGCGCGCAGCTGCAGCGCGGGCTGGTCCCAGGTAAGCAAATGCAAGCCTTCATCCTTGACCGCCCCCAGCAGCGCCTCGCTTAGTTCCGCGCCGCTCATCCGTTCCATCGGCGCTTGCGAAAGCACGATGGCCCCCAATTTGCGCACCCGCCGCGCGCGCATGGCGCCTGTTGACGGGTCAAGCGCGGCGCTCACGCGTTCCTCGATCTGCGCGCCAAACATCGCCTCGATATCCTCGGCCGCTATGGGCGCGGCCAAAAGGACGCGCGCCCGTCCCGCGGCGCCGGCGA
>DPWD01000380.1 GCA_003526465.1 Hyphomonadaceae bacterium | reverse complement strand
CGCGGCGGCGGCGCTTGGCGCGGGGGCCGCGTGCTTTGCGGTGATCGCCGGCCATGCGGCGCGCACTTTGCTGCGACGGCGCGAATACGATGGAGAGCGCCGTGCTCGACGTCACTCTTAACCCAGGCTTCATCCCGCTGCTCGTTGCCTTGGCGGTTTTGGCCGCGCCGCAAGCGTTGCGCGCTCCGCTCATGGCGCTGTCGGCGTTTAGCGCGCTGTGGCTGTTGCTTGACCGCGAATTTGGCGTCGACGCTTCCGTGCAGCAGATGGGACTGCGCATCGTTCCCCTCGAACTCGACGCGCTCAATCAAGTGTTTGGCATCGGCCTGCTGATCGCGCTCACTGTCATCGCCGCCTATAGCAGCGGCAGGAAGAACCGGTTCGAAGATTGCGCGATTCTGGTGCTCGCGGGCGGGGCGGTGTCGGCGCTTTTTGTCGGCGACCTCATTCTCTTCGCAGCGACTGCCGCGCTTGCGAGCTTCGGCGCGGCATGGGTGGTGTTCGCTTCGCCGCTGCGGCAGAGCGCGCGCGCGGGGGTGCGGCTCCTGGTGTGGCAGGGACTGGAGGGATTGTTGTTCCTCGTCGGCATCGCCTTGCACATTGCCGACAATCAAGGCGTCACCACGATCCGGCGCCTCAGCGTCCACGAACTCAGCGGCGCGTTCATCTTTGCAGCTTTGATGATCAGGGTGGGCGCGCCGCTGGCGCACGTCTGGTTCAAGGACGCGGTTGCTCATGCATCGCCGGCGGGCGGCGCCGCGATCAGCGCTTTCTCGGCGATGCTCGGCGTCTACGCCTTGGCTCGCTTCTTTCCCGCCGAGGTGCTGCTGGTTCCAGCCGGCGCAGCGATGGTTGTGCTCGGCGCTTTTTATGCCGCCGCCGAGGACGATTTGCGCGCCGCGGCCGCCTATGCGCAGACCGCGCAGACCGGGATCGGTCTTGCGCTTGTGGGTGTGGGCTCGCCGTTGGCGCTGGCGGCGGTGGAGGCGCACGCTTTCACCTGCATTCTCGCTTTCGCGGCGCTGCAGATGAGCCTCGGCAATATCGTCGAACGGCGCGGCGAGGCGCGCGCCTCCGGGCTCGCGGGGCTTGGGCAAAGCATGCCGCTGACCACGGGTTTCCTGCTGCTCGCTGGTTTGGCCTGCGCCGGATTACCGGGGCTTGCACTCTACCCCACGTTCGCCGCCGCGCTTGAAGCTGCCGCGCAATGGGAGACACGTTGGCTGTGGACCTTGTTTTCTTGCCTGCCGGCAATTCTGTTTGTCGGACTGTGCTTGCGGGTCTCGCTTGCGGCGCACAAGCGCGCCGATTCAGAGCGCTATGGGGAAGCGCCCTATGGGATGCTGCTGGGCGTTTCGCTGGCGTCCTTCTTCTGCGTGGCGATCGGGATCGCGCCGCACTGGCTCTACAATCTGACGCCGACTGAAATGTCGATCGACCCGTTTGCGTTGGATCGCGTGGCGCGGCAGCTCGAACTCATCGGCGCGGCGGGCGTGGTCTTCCTGGCGCTACGGCTTGTCGGAATCGCCCCAACCGAAGCGCCGACGCGCCTGTTGGATATGGACGCGGTCTATCGCGGCCCGGTGGCTGCCGCCGGCGCTTGGACGGGCGCTGCCGCGCTGCGTGTTCTCGGGGTCGCGCAAGCGGGGTGGGACAAGATATCGAGCCAGGGCGGGGCGCGCTTGGAAGCGTGGCTGCGCAGTCTCGATCGGCCTTATGCCCAGACTTGGTCTGGCCCCGCACAATTGCTCACGATCGCCGCTCTTATCCTGCTGGCGCTGCTTGCAGGCGCCAATTGAGAGTCGATTTAAGTATAAAACTCAGCCTTTATGGACTTGATCAAATTGAATGCTCATCTATACTTGTTCCGTTGTTGCCAGAGACTTTGCAAGCGCTAGATGTCACAAGAAAAAAGAGACCTGACCGAGCAAGCCACCGAGATCGTCGCGGCCTATGTCGCAGCGAACGAGGTGGCGATCGAAGACTTGCCAGGGTTGATCAAGCGCGTACACGCGGCTCTGCGGGATATTTCAACCTCTTCGCCGGTATTAGCGGAGCCGTCCAAAGAACCCGCGGTGCCGATAAAGAAGTCAATTTCGCCGGATTACATAATTTGTCTCGAAGACGGCAAGAAGTTCAAATCGCTGAAGCGCCATCTCCGCACGCGATATTCCATGACCCCGGACGAATACCGCTCCAAGTGGAGCCTGCCCCACGATTATCCCATGGTGGCGCCGAACTACGCCAAGGAGCGCTCGACACTGGCCAAGCGCATGGGGCTGGGGCACGCGCGCAAGGGAGAATAGGAAAAAAAGCCTAGCAATAGGAAAATCTATCCAACAGACTGACGGCGGCGCTATCCTGCCTCCTGCCAAGGGAAAGGCGGATGAGCCGGAGGTATGTGTTGGATGGAAACCTGTGAGACACGCGCTGCGGATGCGGCCGCGGCGAAATTGGCGGCCGGGGTGGTGAGCTATGCGCTCGGCATACCGACCCAGCATATCCTGGATCACCAGCGTGGATCTTCATGCGCGGCGTTCGCGCGGCACGTGGCCATGTATTTGTGCCATGTGGCGTTCGAGTTCAGCTTGACGCGGGTGGCGATCGCGTTCTTCCGCGATCGGTCGACGGTCGCCCACGCCTGCCATTCGGTCGAGGACCGGCGCGAGGATCCGCGCTTCGATCAATGGGTCGCCGGCTTGGAGCACGCGCTGAGGGAGGCTCCCGCGCGTGGTGAACCGGCGGAGCTGAGCCGATGAACGCTGTGGAGAAAGCGTTGATGCGCTTGTCGCTGCCCGGGGCGGTACTGGCGCGCAAGGCGGGCGGCCCGCATTTTGGCGTTTATGCTGCGGGCGATCGCCGCCGCCGCCCGCTGGCGAAACTAAGCGTCGCCGAGGTGCGCACGCTGGAAACAGCCGGCGCACTAAAAGCGCACGAGGATAGTTTCGTGATTACCGACGCTGGGCGAGCGCGTGCGCGCAGGGAACTCGCCGCGCCGGGGGAGGCGTTTCTGGTTCAGCACGGCGCCGTGATCGAGCGCAGCGTCATCGACAAACACGGCACATTGAGGTCAGCGCGCGGCTTTGAGCCCAGCAGCGTGCTGCACCGCCTCATCGCGCTGCGCGACGCCAATGGCGCGCCGTGGCTGGACAACGGCGAACTCGCCGCC
>DPWD01000346.1 GCA_003526465.1 Hyphomonadaceae bacterium | reverse complement strand
GCCTGCGCGCTGGCGATGAGTTACGAATGGGCGCGCATGAGCGAGCCACAGGCGATCACGCCGGCCTTTGGGTTCGCGCTCGTGGGTTCGCTGGGTGCGGTGTTTGCTTCCAGTTGGGGCGGGCTGTGGGTCGCAGCGGCTTGGATGACGTTGTGTGCAGTGGTCTCGGCTCTGCGCAGGCGCACGCTCGCAGGCTTCTTCGAGACTGCCGGCGGGGCGCTCTATGTTGGCCTGCCTCCGGCGGTGTTTCTGTGGCTGCGCGAGCGTGCGCCGGAAGGCCGCGATACAATCCTGGCCATGTTCGCTATCATTTGGGCTACCGACATCTTTGCCTATTTCGGAGGCAAGCTCATCGGCGGCCCCAGGGTCGCCAGTGGGCTCTCGCCGAACAAGACCTGGTCGGGGATCGTTGCCGGCACGGTGGCCGGGGCATTGGTTGGCTTTGGATGCGCCCGGTTGTTTGCGCCCGAGCTTTGGTGTGCATGGAGCTTTGCCGGCGCCTTGATTGGGTTTTCAGGTCTCATGGGTGATTTGTTTGAGTCCTTTCTCAAGCGCCGTTTCGGCGTGAAGGATGCAAGCCGCATCATTCCGGGCCATGGCGGCGTACTCGACCGCATCGACAGCTTGATCGCCGCAAGCCTCCTAGTGGGCGCTGTTTTCGCTTTCGCGCCCGGATTTGCGCAGCTGCTTTTCGGAGCCGCGCGATGAACGGGCGCTCGGTTTCGATCCTCGGCGTGACAGGCTCGGTTGGACGCTCCACCATTGAAGTCATCCAGGAACTGCGTGGACAAGGCCTCGACATTCCGGTTGAAGCGGTCACTGCCGGAGGCAATTTGCAGGCGCTGGTGGACGCCTGCAAAGTGCTGCGGCCCCGGTTCGCTGCACTGGCCGATGAACTGTTGCTGCCGAAGGCGAGAGAAGCGCTCGCGGGGTTGGACATTGAGATCGGGGCGGGTGCGTCGGCATTGGAAGAGGCCGGCGCGAGGCCGGCAGATTGGGTGATGTCGGCGATCGTCGGGGCGGCCGGGTTGCGGCCTACCCTCGCCGCCGTGCGGCGGGGCGCGCTGGTGGCGCTGGCCAACAAGGAATGCCTAGTTTGCGCGGGCCCGCTGTTTTTGGCCGCCGCCGCCGCGAGCCACGCTAGGCTGCTGCCTGTGGATAGCGAGCACAACGCCATCTTCCAGGTGCTGACCCATCCTGACAGGGTCGAAAAAATAACCCTTACCGCCTCAGGGGGCCCCTTCCGCTCCGCCACCCGTGAAGCGATGGCCTCGGCCACCCCCGCCCAGGCCTGCGCCCACCCCAAATGGAGCATGGGTCCCAAGATCTCGGTCGACAGCGCCACCCTCATGAACAAGGGGCTAGAGTTGATCGAGGCATCTTATTTGTTTGATTTTAAAGACGATAAAATTGATATTGTGATCCATCCGCAGAGCGTCGTGCACTCGCTTGTGCACTATTGCGATGGCTCGGTGTTGGCGCAGATGGCCGCGCCAGACATGCGCATCCCGATTTCTTACGCCTTGGCATGGCCCGAGCGCGCGGCGGTGTCGACAACACGCCTCGACCTCGCGGCGGCGGGCCAGCTCACCTTCGAGGCGCCGGACCTAGAGAAATTTCCGGCCCTTGGCCTGTGCCGTGCGGCGCTGCGGGCGGGCGCGGGGGCGACTGCAACCCTGAACGCGGCCAATGAAATAGCCGTCGAGGCTTTCCTGGCCGGGCGAATCCGCTTCCTCGATATTGCCGGATTGGTGGAAGAAGTCATGGAAGGTGCAGGCGGGATCGCAAAAACGCCTTCTTCCTTCGATGAAGTCGCGGCGGCGGATGGGGCCGCGCGGCGGGCGGCCCGAGAGATTGCAGGACGTCTGGCGGCAGCCTAAACGCCAGGCAGCGCTCGATTACAAATAAGAACCGGGCGCGGGGAGGAAAGGCGGCGGATGCTGGAATTTTTTCAGAACGCGATAATCTATGTCGGCTCGTTCATGCTGGTGTTGGGCGTGGTCGTGTTTGTCCACGAGTTCGGCCATTTCCGCGTCGGGCGTTGGTGCGGCATTGCGGTGAAGAGCTTCTCCATCGGCCTAGGCGGCGAGTGGTTCGGCTGGACTGACAAGCACGGCACGCGCTGGAAGGTCTCGAAGATCCCCCTCGGCGGTTTTGTATCGTGGATCGACGACACGGATGGTTCAAGCACGCTGCCAGCCTCCGAAGAAAACCAGGCGCTGGCCAAAGAAGAGGCGCGTCGGCGCGGGCACTTCCGCGCCATGCCGATCTGGAAACGCGCCGCCGCGACCGCGGCCGGGCCGGCGGCTAATTTTGTATTCTCGATTTTCGCATTGGGCCTCTTGGCTTTCGTGGTTGGGGGCGACCGCACTGACCTGCAGGCGATCCCCGCGCGACTCGCTTTTGTCGCGGAGCAGAGCGCCGCCGCCGAGGCCGGCCTGCAACAGGGCGATGTCATCGTGAGCGCCAATGGCCAGCGAATCGCGAACTTTTCCGAGTTGCAGGCCATCGTGGCTGCCTCGCCTCTGACGCCGCTTGCGATTGAAGTCGAGAGAGGCGGCGCCTTGCTCGCGATGAGCGCCACCCCGCAGCGCGCAAGCGCCAATGCTGGGCGTAGCGTTCGCGAGGGTCAGGGCCTGCTTGGGGTAAGCGGACCGCTAATCCTCGATGCTGAGCGAAATCTGGTGCGCTACAATCCCTTCGAGGCGATTGGCATAGGCGCGCGCGACACCTGGGCGATCGTGGCGCAGACGTTCGGTTATATCGGCGCGATCTTCGTGGGACGCGAATCTGGCGATCAGATCGCTGGTCCGCTCGGCATTATAAACGTGTCGGGTCAAGTGGCGGCGTCGGCGTTGCAATCGCCTGACGCCGGCTTGGGCGAGAAGCTGCAGGTGTTGGCGCTGTCGCTGCTGCGGCTGGCGGCGTTTCTTTCCGTGGCTGTGGGTATCGTCAACATTTTGCCCATCCCCATCCTCGACGGGGGGCACCTGGTCTTTTACGGGATCGAGGCGCTGCGCGGAGGACGCCCGCTGCCACCGACCGCTCAAGAATGGGCCTACAGGGCCGGATTCGCTGTGATGGCGAGTTTATTCCTGTTCGCTACCTGGAATGACATTACGAGATTGTTTCCAGGCACACAATGAACAGCGTCTCGTCCTTGTCTTTCGGGACGGGATGAGGTCTTACAAACCAGGGCGCGGGGGAAGCGCCGGTAGCGTCGAGGGCTTGATGAGGCAAGTTCTGCGAGATGTCGTGCTCGGCGCGGTCACGTGCGTGGCCAGCGTTGGCGTGGGGACGGGCGCGCTCGTGGCGACCGCCGATGAAGCGAGCGCGCAGCAAAACCGCGCGCCGCCCGCCGCCCCACAGCCCGCAGGCGTCGCTATTCGCCGCATCGTGGTCGAAGGCAACCAGCGGATCGAGCCGGCGACGATCAGCTCGTATCTGCAAGTCCGCCCGGGCGACGCCTACGACGCCGAGCGCGTCGACCTTTCGATCAAGACATTGTTCGCGACCGGGTTGTTCGCGGACGTACAGATCGCGCAGCGCGACGGCGACTTGGTGGTCTCGGTGATCGAAAACCCGGTGATCAATCGAGTCATCTTCGAGGGCATGCGCACGCTCGACGAGGAGGACCTCGAGGACGAGGTGCAAGCCCGTCCGCGTTCGGTGTTCACCGCCGCGCGCGCGCAAGGCGATGTGCAGCGCATCATCGAAGTCTACAGGCGCGCCGGGCGCTTCGCCGCGCAGGTGACGCCGCAGGTGCGGGAATTGGATCAGAACCGCGTCGATCTGATTTTCGAAGTGGACGAAGGTCCGGTAACGGGTGTCCGCGACGTCAACTTCATCGGCAACCGGGTTTTCTCGGATCGCCGCCTACGCGACCAGATCGTCACAACTGAATCGAGTTGGTGGAATTTCTTCCAGAGCAACGACAATTACGATCCCGACCGGCTTGAGTACGACCGCGAGCAGCTGCGCCAGTATTACAACAACCGCGGTTACGCCGATTTTCGCGTCGTCTCGGCTGTTGCCGAGCTGACGCCAGACCAGCGCGATTTCTTCATCACCTTCACGGTCGACGAGGGCATACGCTACGAGTTCGGCGAAGTGAAAGTGCAGACCGAACTCAACCGCCTGCCCGAGGCGCTGTTGCTGGCGGCCGTCCCAATTCGCCGCGGCGGCGTTTTTCGCGGCGACCTGATCGAGGACGCCATAGATGCGATGACCTATGTGGCCGGCACTGTCGGCTACGCCAATGTCGACATCACGCCGTTGGTTGAACGCGACGCCGCCAACCAGGTCGTCAACATCACCTTCGAGGTCAACGAAGGACCGCGCGTTTTCATCGAGCGCATCGACATCGTCGGCAACAATCGTACGCTCGACCGCGTCATTCGCCAAGGCATGCGGGTGAGCGAGGGCGACGCCTTTAATCGGGTCCTGCTGGACCGGTCGCGTCAGCGCATACAAGCTCTGGGTTTCTTCAAGGAAGTCACCGTTGAAGAATCGGACGGTTCGCAGCCGGACCGTTCGGTGGTGACCGTTACCGTTGAAGAGGAATCGACCGGCGAACTCGCTTTCGCGGCAGGGTATTCTTCGAGCGAGAGCTTCCTGTTCGACGTCTCCATCACCGAGCGCAATTTGCGAGGCCGAGGTCAATTCCTGCGCCTGCGGGCGTCCTCCAGCCAACAGCGCCAGCAGCTCGATTTGCGGTTCACCGAACCCCGCTTCATGGGACGGGAAGTATCCGCGGGCTTTGATCTCTATTCGCTGCGCACCGATTTCCTCGATCAATCTTCCTTCGAGAACCAATCGACAGGCCTCGGGTTGCGCGCTGGGTTCCAGACCTCCGAGCACACTAGCTTGGGGCTAACCTATTCGCTCATCCAAGACGATACACAGATCGCCAATGTGTTTGTCGATCACGACAACAACATAAACACCGCGCCAATCGATCAGTGCGATGCGCTCAATCCTAACCGGCCGCTCCTTTGCGATCAGGAAGGTTCCTTCATAACCTCGCTGCTCGGCTACTCGCTGAACTGGGATCGTCGCAACGAGGCCGTGCGGGCGACGCGCGGCTTCGACTTACAGCTGAGTCAAGATGTGGCGGGGCTCGGCGGGGCGGTGAATTACCTGCGAACCGAGCTTCAGGGCGGGGTCTATTACGGGTTGCCTGCGGGATTCCGCGCCACGGCGCGGTTGAACGCCGGGTATATTATGGGTTGGGGCGGGGACGATGTGCGCATCAACGACCGTTTTTTCAAAGGCGGCTCTTCCTTCCGCGGCTTTGACGTGGCCGGGGTCGGACCGCGCCAGCTGCTGGTTGACGACGCCACCGGCAACGTTGTCCAGGAAGGCGACGCCATCGGCGGCAACGCCTACGCCATAGGAACGCTGCAATTGGATGTTCCGTTGCCGCTCCCGGAATCGTTCTCCCTGGGCGGGGCGCTGTTCCTCGACGTCGGAACCTTGGGCGTGGTTGATACGGCTAGCCGTCAGCCAATCGACCTTGGCGCGCAGAGCTTGGTCGTTGACGATTCGCTGAGCTTGCGCGCGGCGGCAGGGGTGTCGATTTACTGGGACTCGCCTTTCGGGCCGGTGCAGTTCGATTTCGCTGAGCCGCTCGCGTTCGAGGATTTCGACCGGCAGCAGGAGTTCCGGTTCTCGACCCGAACGCAATTCTAAGGAGTAGCTTGCAAATGCGGTTTTCCAGTTTCGTGTCCGCGGCGCTAGCCGTCGCGGCGTTTGTCTCGCTGAGCACTGACGCATCCGCTCAGCGCCGGCGAGGCGACGCGCCAAGTGTTGTCGCCTTTAACTTCCAACGCGTGGTGAACGAGTCGGTCGCGGGCCGGGACATGGCCGCCAAGCTGCAGCAGATTCAGACGCAGGTGAATACTGAAGCCCAGGCGCTTGGGCCCGAGCAGCAATCGCTGCAGCAGGAGCAGCAACGTTTGACGCGATTGCGCGGCAACCGGACAGAGGAGCAGGTGCGAAACGATGCCGCTCTGGCGCCGCAATTTCAGCAATTCGTTCAGCGCGCCCGCCAGCTCGAAGTGCGGGCTGCGACCTTGCGGGGCGACTACGAGTGCTCGCAGGGGATCGCGTTGCGGGACTTCCAGGCCATGGTAACGCCGGTGGCGCAAAGCGTGATGACCACGCGGGGCGCCACGGCGATTGTGGACGCAGCGTCCACTTTCTACGTCGCTCCCGAGAACGACATCACCACGGCCGTGATCCAGCAACTCGACCAAAACCCGGCCACGCGCGTCGCCAACGTTGCGCGCCATCCGGTGGCGGAATGCTTGCCGCAACAGCCCGCAGCCGCCGCCCAGCCCCAACAATAGGTTGAAGGCGCTTGGAGTCTGCGCCAGCATGGCAGGCGCATGATCGATCCACGGTTCTACGAGGCGCTCGGACCTTTAACGGTCCGGGCGCTTGCGCCTTCGGCGGACATAGGCGGGGATGCCGAGCGCCTGGTGTTTTCGGCTGCCCCTGCTGAACGTGCCGGTGCCGGCGATCTTTGCTATTTCGAGGCCAAGAAAGGGTCCGCCGAACTTGCCTCCTCGCCGGCGGCGTGCGTGATCGCGCCGACGGCGGCGCATCTGGCGCCGCGGGCTGGCGCGCTCATTCTGGCGGACAAGCCCAAATTAGTGTTTGCGAGGATCGTAACCGCTCTGGCGCGCCCACGCGGTTTTGGGACCGAGCGCATCGACGCGAGCGCCAAAATCGAGGAAGGCGTGTGGCTGGGGCCGGGTGCCGTGATCGGCGCAGGCGCCGAGATCGGCGCGAGGTCCGAAATCGGTCCAAACGCTGTCATCGGGCCGGGCGTCGCCATTGGGCGGCGCACCCGCATTGGCGCTGGCGCGTCTATTGCCTTCGCGCTCATCGGCGACGATGTGACGATCCTTCCAGGCGCGGTCATTGGCGAGCAGGGATTTGGCGTCGCCGGCGACGCCTCCGGCCCCGTCGACATCCCCCATTTCGGGCGGGTGATCATCCAGGATCGCGTCACCATCGGCTCGAATTCGACCATAGATCGCGGCGTGTTTGACGACACTGTCCTCGGCGAAGACTGCAAGCTCGATAATCTCTGCCATGTGGCTCACAATTGCACCATCGGCCGCGGCTCGCTGATCGCCGCTTTCGCTGGCATCTCTGGGTCGACGGTCGTGGGCGACGGCGTGACCATGGGCGGGCGCGTCGGCATCGGCGACCATAGGGCGATTGGCGCGGGCGCGACGCTTGCGGGGGGCGCTGCTGTGTTCCAAGACGTTCCCGCGGGCGAGATTTGGAGCGGGTACCCAGCCAAACCGCTGCGCAAGTGGCTCCGGGAAGCGGCCTGGCTTAGCCGCAAGGCGTCAGGGGTTGGCAATGCAGGCGACTGATCTTACCGACAAGCAGCAAAGCGCCGAGGGCGTAATCGAGATCGGCGAAATCCTGCGCCGTCTGCCGCACCGCTACCCGTTCCTGCTGGTTGATCGGGCGGTCGATTTCGTGGCGAACAAGTCCATCCGCGGCATCAAGAACGTCACCATTAACGAACCGTTCTTTCCTGGCCACTTCCCCGGTGCGCCAGTGATGCCCGGCGTCCTGCAGATCGAAGCCCTGGCGCAGACCGGGGCGCTTCTGATGTCGAAGACGTTGGAGGCCGACATCAGCAAACACTTGATTCTGTTCATGTCAGTGGAGAATGCACGCTTCAAGCGCCCGGTCATGCCCGGCGACGTGATGGAAATGCCGGTGGAGGTGCTGTTCCAGCGCCGCAATATTTTCAAGTTCCGAGGCCGCGTCGAAGTGCGCGGAGAACTCGCCACCGATTGCGAGTTCGCGGCGATGAAGGCCGACCGGCCGGCGGGCGCGGTATGAGCGCGAAAATTCACCCCACCGCGGTCGTCGACAAGAGCGCCGAATTCGGCGCCGATGTCGAGATAGGCCCCGGCTGCGTGATAGGGCCGGATGTTAAGCTCGGCGACCGCACGCGGCTGATCGCACACGTATTCATCGAGAGCCACACCACGATCGGCCCCGATAACACAGTGTTCCCGTTCGCGGGCTTGGGCGGCACGCCTCAGGACCTGTCCTACAAGGGCGAACCGACGCGGCTGGAGATTGGCAAGAACAATGTCATCCGCGAGCACGCGACGCTGCATCGCGGCACCGCGCGCGGTCGCGCGGTCACCGTGATCGGCGACAATTGCCTGATCATGGGCAATTGCCACGTCGCCCATGATTGCATCGTCGGCAATCACGTCATCATGGCGCAGACCGCGACGATCGGCGGCCACGTCAAAGTTGGCGATCACGCATTCCTCGGGGGGCTGTCCGGCGTGCACCAGCACGGACGCGTAGGCCGTCATGCCTTCGTCGGCGCATCCGCGCTGATGACCACCGATCTCATCCCGTTTGGCTCGGCGATCGGCAACCACGCCCACCTTGGCGGCCTGAACGTGGTGGGGCTCAAACGCCGCGGCTTTTCGCGCGAACAGATTCACGATCTGCGCGCGGCCTATCGCCTGTTGTTCGCGGAAGAAGGCACCTTCCAGGAACGCATCGAGGATTGTGCGGAGATCTACGCTAAGAATCCCGACGTGATGGAAATCGTCGACTTCGTGCGCGCCGACGCCGCGCGCCCGCTTTGCATGCCGCGGGATTGATGACGGCGTCGTGGCGCAGGCTTGGCATCATCGCCGGCGGGGGCGAACTCCCTGTCGTGCTAGCGGAGCATTGTGCGGAGCAGGGGGGGCACTATTTCGTCGCCCGCATTACCGGCCTCGCTGACGACCGCCTGGATGTTCACCCCGGCGCCGCCCATTCCCTGGGCGCCATGGGCGCGCGCATGGAGGCGCTGCGGGCGGCCGATTGCGACGCCATCGTCATGCTCGGCA
>DPWD01000097.1 GCA_003526465.1 Hyphomonadaceae bacterium | reverse complement strand
GAAGCGATCCAGAGCGGCGCATTGATGCCGATGCGCTCATAAGCGACGCCCCCGAGCAGCGGCGAAATGACGAAGCCCGCGCCGTTGACCGCAACCACCAGGCCGGCGGCCGCACCTTGTTCCTCGGCGCGCACCGCCACCGAGGCGCCGCCGGAAAATCCCGGCCGCGCCAGCCCTCCGCCGACACCCTGCACCGCCTGCGCCACCAACAATGCCGCAAGGCCCGGCGCGACGATCTGCACCACCACGCCAACGCCCATGAGCGCCGAACCCCACAGCATCAGTTCGCGCGAGGTGAATTTGAGGCGCGGCAATATCGCCATTTGCGTCGCCAGCACCGCAAGCGCGCTCACCATGAAGCCCGCGGCTGTAAGTTCGGCGCCTTGCTCGCCGCTGACGCCGAGGCGATCCATGGTGAAGAGGCCGAACACCTGAACCAGGATGCCGGCCACCACCGACAGCGCAAACCCGTAGACAAGATAGGCGGAGAGCCTTGGGTCGCGGCTGAGCTTCAGCGATTGCGCGAATTCGCCGGCGGTGGATTGGCGCGCGAGCGGCAATTTCTCCTGTGATGCAGCGGTCGGTTCGGGAAGAAAACGCCAGATGCCGTAGGAAGCCGCCGCCGCCAACACCGCCACTAGCATGATCGGGAAGACCAACCCAAGCTTGGCGGCGAGAGCGGCGCAGACCGCTGGCCCAAACGCCTGCCCGAATGCGAAAGCCGCCGTCAGCGATGCGAACTGTTCGGTGCGCTCGAACGGTGCGGTATGGTCGGCGACGTAAGCCTGCGCGGCGGGCGAAGTGGCAGAGCCGAAAGCGCCAAAAACCGCCCGCGCCAACAAGAGCGCGGTGAACAGCACCGCGCCGCCGATAATGTCCATCAGACCCAGCATGACCGCGAGGCCGAACAAGCCCATCGACACCGCGTAGGCGCCCAGGCCGAGCGCGGCCACCGGCTTGCGGCCGACGCTGTCGGAAAGCCGGCCCCAATAGGGGCTCGCAAACACCCACAACAAAGCCGAGAGCGAGAAAATCCAGCCGACGCTTGAGTCCGGCAGACCAAGTTGACGCACCAGCGGCGGGGCCACCGCAAGCAGCATGGAATTGCCCGCACCGATCACGAGGAGGGCTGCAAACAACAGGTTGAAGCGGTGTATGCGCGGGGCCGGCATGGGAGCTGCGCCTAGCTACGGGCTGGCGTGGCCTGCGCATAGCCCCTGACGCCACGCAACAACCCGCCGGCGAAACGGCGCGTTAAGCGCGTTAGTGCATAAGGCCCGGAGTTGGACGCCTCCTACGGTTAATCAGCGTTATCCATGTTTCCCATTATTGGCCTCGTTGTTGTGTTCGGCATGGTGTTCGGCGGCTTTATGCTGGCCGGGGGCCATTTCGAAGTCATCATCGAAGCCGCGCCGATGGAATTCATGATGATCTTCGGCGCCGCCATCGGCGCGATGATCATTTCCAACGACATGCACGGCCTCAAGCAGATCGGCGGCGGGGTGGGAATGGTCATGTCCGGCCCCAAATGGGGCAAGAAGGACTATTCGGATCTGCTGGCGCTGTTGTTCCAGCTTACCAAGCTGATGAAGACCAAGGGCGTGGTGGCGCTTGAGCAGCACATCGAAAAACCCAACGAAAGCGCGATTTTCCAGAAGTACCCCAAGCTCTGCAAGGACCACTTCGTGGTCGATTTCATCTGCGACACGCTGCGCATGATGACCATGAACCTCGACGACCCCCACCAGGTCGAGGACGCCATGGAAAAGCAAATCGAAAAACACCACCACGAAGCTCTGCACCCCGCGCACGCGCTGCAGGGCATGGCGGACGGGCTGCCCGCGCTCGGCATCGTCGCGGCCGTGCTTGGCATCGTGAAGACCATGGGCGCGATCAACGAGCCGCCGGAGATCCTGGGCCTCATGATCGGCAAGGCGCTTGTCGGCACCTTCCTCGGCGTGTTTCTGGCCTACGGGATCGTCGGGCCGTTGGCCGCGCGCCTCAACGGCATCATCGAGCACGACGCCCAATTCTATAAAATTATTCGTGATGTGCTCGTTGCGCACTTGCATGGGAACGCGGCTCAGGTTTCGGTGGAGATCGGGCGTGGGTCGGTGCCGTCTTCACTGCAACCGACCTTCGCGCAGCTGGAAGAGTCGCTCGCGGCGGCTGCTGAAGCTTGAGGGGAGGCTTGAGCTCCTGCCTCGGAGCTATGCGGTTTTGCATGCCATAACTCGCCTCAGAGGCTTGCCAATAAGGTTAATCCGAGGCATCAAGTCGCCTTCCTGCGTGGGGGGAGGTCCCTCGACGCTGAGACGAGGGGTAAGAACCTATGACTAAGTTCAAGTTGGGCATGGCGGCTGCGGCCGCGGCCATTCTCGCCTTCGGCGTTGCGGCCTGCGGCCAAGCGACGACCGCTCCGGAAGAGGCGCCTGCGGCTGTGGAAGAAACCACCGACGCGATGCCGCCGGCTGAAGCTCCGGCCGATCCGGCTGCTGCTCCGGCTGAAGGTGCGGCGCCTGCTGAAGGCGCGGCGCCGGCTGCGACCACTCCGTAATAAGACGTACGGACGAAGTTTTGCGATGGGCCGCCCGAAAGGGCGGCCCATTTGCTATTGGTGGCGGCGATGACGCGGCTGCCACCGAAGCCCGATCTCGAATGGAACGCCGCTGGAGAACCCAGCGCGCGCGCGTTTCACGACGTGTATTTCTCCGGCGCGGGCGGGCTTGCTGAGGCCGAGGCGGTTTTCGTCGGCGGCTGCGGCTTGCCCGAACTCTGGTACAACACCGAGCGTTTCGCGATTTGCGAACTTGGTTTCGGAACCGGCCTTAACGTTTGCGCCGCTTGGCGCGCCTGGAAAAAGACACGATCGCCGCATGCGTTATTGCATATCTCAAGCATCGAGGCATGTCCTCTTGCCGCCCAAGACGCTGCGCGCGCGCTCGAGCGCTTCCCTGAGGTCGGTGATTTAGCAGCACTCTTGCTAGAGTGCTGGCCAGTACGCGCTTATGGGCCGCAGCGTTTCTGGTTCCCGCAGGACGGCTTTGCGCTGACGGTGCATGTCGGCGATGCGGCGGAGATTCTCGCGGGGTTGGACGCACGCTTCGACGCCTGGTTCCTCGATGGCTTTGCGCCATCGCGCAATCCCGCGATGTGGAGCGAGAGCGTGTTCGCGCAGGTCGCGCGGCTTTCCAAGCCAGGCGCGCGGCTGGCGACCTACAGCGTGGCGGGCGCTGTGCGGCGCGGACTCGAAACGGTCGGCTTCGAGGTGGAGAAGAAGCCGGGCTTCGGCGCCAAGCGGGAGCGGTTGGAAGCACGTTTCTTGGACCGCCGGCGTCCTC
>DPWD01000010.1 GCA_003526465.1 Hyphomonadaceae bacterium | reverse complement strand
CGCGGCCACCTCCCCCGCAAGGGGGGAGGGGAAACCCGTGCGCTTGGCCCCGGCCCGAAACACCGCTAAGAGAGCCGCCAAATCCCCAACCCTTCCTGAAGGCCAGCGCGCCAGAAACGGCGCACAAGCGAGGTTTACGTGGTCAAAGTCATCGCCAGCGACGTGCGCAAAGGCAACGTGCTCGAGCACGAGGACGGCAAATTGTACGTGGTCATGAGCCACGAAACCTTCCGTCCCGGCAAGGGCACGCCAACGACCACCATCGTCATGCGCCGCATCACCGACGGGGTGAAGACCACCGTTACCCACAAGACCACCGACGGCCTGGAAAAGGCCTTCGTCGAAGAGGTCAAGCATCAATTCTTGTTCGACGATGGCGACGCCGGCCTCGTGTTCATGAACCCGGTCAGCTACGAACAAGTGCACCTCACCCGCGACATGGTGGGCGATTCCGCCAATTATCTTGCGCCGGAAATGGAGGTGCACCTGACTATGTTCGAGGGCCAGGCGCTCTCGATCGAACTGCCGCCGCGGGTGACGCTGACGATTGAATCCACCGAGCCCGTGGTGAAGGGTCAGACCGCTTCCTCCTCCTACAAGCCGGCGATGCTCTCCAATGGCGTCAAGACCATGGTGCCTCCCCACATCGAAGCGGGCACGCGCGTCGTGGTCTCGACCGAAGACGGCTCGTACGTGGAGCGCGCGAAGGATTGAGCGATGGCGAACCCTGTCACCATCTACCACAACCCCAAATGCTCCACCTCGCGCCAGGTGCTGGAGATGATCGAGACGGCGGGGCGCAAGGCTGAGATTGTCGAGTATCTGAAAGTTGGCTGGACCAAGCCGCAGCTGAAGAAGCTATTCGCAGATGCCGGCATAAATGCGCGACAAGCCTTGCGCGCGAAGGCGACCGAAGCGGAGGAGCTGGGCTTGCTCGATCCGAGAGTGAACGATGCCAAGCTGTTGGAAGCCATGGTGGCGCATCCGGTGCTCGTGGAGCGGCCGTTCGTGGTGTCGCCGAAGGGAACGCGCCTGTGCCGGCCGAAGGAGCGCGTGCGGGAAGTGCTTTGACTATGGACAGCCGGCGCAGGCGTGTTCCTCCCTCGCAAGCGGGGGAGGCGGCGAGGGTAGCAGGCCGGAGGGGGTAAGTGTGCGACCGCCCCCTTGTGTGTCAAAAGCAAAACTCACGCCCCCAACCGCGCCAGCCCTTCCGCGATCGCTGGATCGACGCGCACATCGCGCGCGTTCAGCGGCCGCGCCAGGCGCAGACCCTCCATCGAGCGCGCACGCGACAGCGCCACGTAAGTCTGCCCGGGTGCAAACGCGCCGCGTCCCAGATCGATCTCGACCGAATCCAAAGTCATTCCTTGCGCTTTGTGGATGGTGAGCGCCCAAGCGTGCGCCAAGGGGAATTGCACGTATTTGAACTCTTCTTTCACTTCCATCTTGCGCTCGGTTGCATTCCAACTCCAACGCGCCTGCGGCCAGGTCGCGCGCTCGACCTCGACTTCCTTGCCATCGTCCTTTTTGACGGTGACCAATGTGTCCTCTAGCGCGGTGACCGTGCCCAGCGTGCCATTGACCCAGCGCCCCTCGGGATCGTTCTGCGTGAAAATCACGCGCGCGCCGCGCTTCAGCACCAGTTCGAGCGGGGCGGGGAAGCGGTCGGCGAATTGCGACTTGGGCGCGTCGCCTTCGAAGCCGCCGGAATATTTCGCGGCCGCGCCGGCGAGCGCGGCAAGCCCGCGCTGATTGTAATTGTCAGCCACCGCATTGGTCGCGCACAGCAGCACGGGCCGCTGCGCAAGATCGCGCTCCAGGCACGCTGCGTTCAGCGTCTCCACGGCGTCGGCAACGCCGCGGTTCTCGCGCAGCGCCGACAATAGCGCGATGAAATCGCGGTCGGTCTGGCGGTACACTTCCGACAATTGCACCGCCGCCAAAGGCGCATCGCGCAGGCAATGCGCGGAGAATGCATAGGGGCTGGCGTAGCCCGCATCTTCCAAGAGCTGGCTCTCCTCGCCGCGCACCACGGGCGGCAGCTGGTAGAAATCGCCCACCAGCAGCATCTGCACGCCGCCGAACGGCCGCTGCGACTTGCGCGCGACTTTCAGATGCTGGTCCATGGCGTCGAGCACATCGGCGCGAAGCATCGAGACTTCGTCGACAATAAGACGCCGCAGCGCCCGCGCTGTGCGGGTGAAGAAATAATGCGGCTTCTCGTTAGCCCCGATCAGCGGACGCGGGGGAAAGCCGAAGAACGAATGCACGGTCTGGCCGCCAATATTCATCGCCGCGAGCCCGGTCGGGGCGAGCAACGCCTGGGGAAAGCCGGGGTCTTCGTCCACCAACGAACGGATGAAATGGCTCTTGCCGGTGCCCGCGCGCCCGGTAACCAGCACGATCGGCGTGCGGTCGGAAAGCGCGGCGCGCGCTTCCTCGGCGGCTGGATCGGGCGCGAGGGCGGGAATCGGCATGAGGCGGTTATAGCGCAGCCGCGCGGAAAGGCGCGCGCTGTTGCGTCAGCTCAAGGAACAAGGCAGCT
>DPWD01000168.1 GCA_003526465.1 Hyphomonadaceae bacterium | reverse complement strand
GACTGGTCGCGCGAGCGCTTCACCATGGACGAAGGCCTCTCGCGCGCGGTGTTGAAAGTCTTCGTGGCTCTCTACAAGGAAGGGCTGATCTACAAGGACAAGCGCCTGGTCAATTGGGACCCGCATTTCGAAACCGCGATCTCCGATCTTGAAGTCGAGAACCGCGAAGTGCCGGGGCACATGTGGCACTTCAAGTATCCGCTCGCGGGCGGGGAGACTTACGAGTACGTCGAGAAGGACGAGAATGGAGAGATCACGTTGCGCGAAACGCGCGACTATATCTCCATCGCCACCACGCGTCCCGAAACCATGCTGGGCGATGGCGCCGTCGCGGTGCATCCCTCGGACGAGCGCTATGCGCCTATCGTCGGCAAGCTATGCGAGATACCGGCGGGCCCCAAGGCGCACCGCCGGCTCATTCCCATCATCACCGACGAATATCCCGATCCGGAGTTCGGGTCCGGCGCGGTGAAAATCACCGGCGCCCACGATTTCAACGATTACGCGGTCGCCAAGCGCTGCGACATTCCAATGTATCGCCTCATGGACCTGCAGGCAAACATGCGCACCGATGGCGCGCCCTATGCGGAGGAAGCCGCTAAAGCCAAGAAGATCGTCGAAGCAGGCGGGACGCCTGACGCGCAATACGTCGATGGGATCAATCTCGTCCCGGACGAGTACCGTGGGCTCGCGCGCTTCGAGGCGCGAAAGCGTGTCGTCGCCGATATCGACGCTGACGGACTGATGATCACGGTCGAGAACAAGAAAATCAGCCAGCCGTTCGGCGATCGCTCCAACGTAGTGATCGAGCCGATGCTGACGGATCAGTGGTACGTCAACGCTGCCGAACTGGCGAAGCCGGCGATCGCGGCGGTGGAAGACGGACGCACCCAATTCGTGCCGGAGAATTGGTCGAAGACATTCTTCCAATGGATGCGCAATATCGAGCCTTGGTGCATTTCGCGTCAGCTCTGGTGGGGGCATCGGATACCGGCTTGGTATGGGCCCGATGGGCATGTGTTTGTTGAAGCGACCGAGGCCGCCGCCAAGAATTCCGCACGCAAACATTATGGTCACGAAGAGGTCCTGCGCCAGGACGAAGACGTTCTCGACACCTGGTTCTCCTCCGGCCTGTGGCCGTTCTCGACGCTCGGCTGGCCGGAGAAAACGGCGGAACTCAAGCGCTTCTATCCGACATCCACACTCGTCACCGCCCACGACATCATCTTCTTCTGGGTGGCGCGGATGATGATGCTGGGCATGCACTTCATGGGGCAGGTCCCCTTCCACGAAGTCTACATCCACGCCCTCGTCCGCGACGCCAAGGGCGCGAAAATGTCGAAGTCCAAGGGCAACACCATGGACCCCTTGGAGCTAATCGACAAATTCGGCGCCGATGCGTTGCGGTTCACCTTGGCGGCGATGGCCGCGCAGGGGCGCGACATCAAACTCAGCGAACAGCGCATCGAAGGCTATCGCAATTTCGGCACCAAACTCTGGAACGCGGCGCGCTTTGCGCAGATGAACGAATGTGCGGTCTGGGATCAGTACGATCCGCGCACGCCGCAGCAGACCGTCAACAAATGGATCGTCGGCGAAACCGCGAAAGCGACCGCCGCCGTCACCCGTGAACTAGAGGCGCGGCGCTTCAACGAGGCCGCTGGTGCGCTCTACAAATTCGTGTGGAACGTCTTTTGCGATTGGTATCTCGAGTTTATCAAGCCGCTGCTCAACGGCGAGGATGAAGCCGCCAAAACCGAAACCCGGCGCACTGTCGCCTGGGTGTTGGATCAGGTTTTGATCCTGCTGCACCCGTTCATGCCGTTCATCACGGAGGAATTATGGGCGCGCACGGGCGAGTATGGGCAAAAGCGCGCCGGCATGTTGATCAGCGAAACTTGGCCGAGGCTGTCCGAGGCGCTGATCGACGAAGCAGCCGAGGCCGAGATCGACTGGATGGTGAAGCTGATCGAGGAAACCCGCTCCACCCGCTCGGAACTCAACGTGCCGGCCGGCGCGAAAATCCCGCTGCTGCTGATCGGCGCGGACGCCGCGACCGAAGCGCGGCTCGAGCGCTATCAGGACCTGATCGACCGGATGGCGCGGCTGGAATACTCTACTAGCGCGGCGGAAGCGCCTAAGGGCTCGGTGACATTCGTGCTTGACAGCGCGACGGTGGCGTTGCCGCTCGAAGGGGTTGTGGACTTGCCGGCGGAAGCGGCCCGCCTGGCTAAGGATATCGCCAAGATCGATGCTGAGATCGCCAAAATGACCGCCAAACTCGGCAATGCCGATTTCGTCGCCAAGGCGCCGGAGGAAGTAGTGGACGAGCTGCGCGAACGGCTTGCGAGTGAAACTGCCGTGCGCGCTAAGCTGGCGCACGCGCTGGCGCAGATCAGAGGTGAAGCGTAGTGCGCATCTTCGTCACCGGCGCATCGGGATTCGTTGGCGGAGCGGCGACGCGAAAGTTCGCCGCTGCCGGTCATGACGTGCGCGCCATGTCGCGCTCGGAAAAATCCGACGCCACCATCCGCGCACTGGGCGCAAATCCTGTGCGTTGCGACCTAGAAAACATCAGCGCATCGCATGTTGGCGACTGCGAAGCCGTGCTGCACTGCGCCGCGTTCGTGGAGCAATGGGGGCCGATCGAGGCGTGGAAACGCTTCAACATAGACGGCACGGCAGCGACGCTGAAAGCCGCCAAAGAAGCCGGCGCCAAGCGCTTCATCCATATCAGCACCGAATCGGTGCTCTGGCGCGGCCAGCACCTGCGCGAAGTTGATGAATCCTATCCCCTCGCGCTCGATTCTCCGTACCCGTACTCATGGACCAAGGCGCGCGCTGAATTGCTGGTGCGCGAGGCGGCGACGCCCGTGTTCACCACAATCATCCTGCGCCCGCGCTTCATCTGGGGTCCGGGCGATACGACGCTGTTGCCGGTAATCGAAGCGATGGCCAAGGCGGGCAAGTTCATGTGGATCGATGGAGGCCGTGCGCGCACCTCCACCACCCACATCGCCAATCTCACCCATGCCATCGAACTCGCGCTCACCCAAGGGCGCGCGGGGCAAGCCTATTTCGTGCTCGACGACGGGGTCACGACGATGAGGGAAATCGTTTCCGGGCTCGCGGTCACGCGCGGAATATCGCTGCCCGATGCTTCCGTACCAGCCTGGCTTGCCGATTTCATAGGCGCGGCAAGCGAAGGCGCTTGGCGGCTGTTCAGACTCAAAGGCGAGCCGCCGCTCACTCGTTTTGGCGCCATGATCATGTCGCGCGAATGCGTGCTGAAGGGCGATAAGGCGCGCGCGGAGCTGGGCTATGCGCCGGTGATAAGTGTCGAAAGCGGCCTGCGGCAATTGGCTAACGCGCATTGACCGCTTTTCTTTACTGGGCGTAGGCGACACGCGGCGCATAATGGTGCGATGGGCGCCGTTTCCAGTCATTCCTTTCTGCTTGAGCAAGCCCGCGAAGAGGCGCGCATCGCCGGGAAGCGGCGATATCAGCGCCTGATCGGGATTGGCCTGGGCGGCGCGGGGATCGCGGTCATGCTGGCGGGGTTGCCGTTCATGACCAGCGTAGGGCTCTGGGCCCTGGGCGCGGCGAGCTGGGCGATTCTGAAGCGGGTCTAAGCGATATCGACAATCGCGCCGCGCCCGGCATCGTCGCCCAGCGCTATGCTTTTGCCGTCGCCGCTCCACGCCAATGCGGTGACCGCGCCTTCGCCGGGTTCGTCCAGCTCCATGCCCGTTTCATCGGCGAAGCGCACGACTAAGGCCGCGCCGTCGGCATAGCCGATCGCCAAGGTTTCTTCGCTCGGATGGAACGCCACCGCCGTTACCAAAGCTTCGCGTTCGCTTGGCTGCAGCGGCGGTTTGCCTTGCGGCCCGAGCTTGCCGACGAATGGCCAAACAATGGCGGCGTTCGCGCCGGAAGTGGCGAGCCAGCGGCCGCGTTTGTCCCAGGAGAAGGAGCGCGTTTTCGCGGGGTAGCCATCCATCCGCAGATCGATCTTCTCAGGCAGGCGCCAGCCGTGCAGCGCGTTCTCTTGCATAGCGGTGACAACGTAGTCTGCGTCGGGCGAAAGCGTGACGCCGAGGTGCGAACCGGCCCATTTTAGCGCAACACCCTTGTCGTCAGCAGCGAGCGCATAGCGCAGCGTCACGCCGCCATAATGGCTCACGGCGAGGCGCCGGCCCTTGGCGTCGAGCGCAAGCCCTCCCAGCGTCGAGGCATGCGCGAAGCGATGGGCTTCCTTGTCCTGTACAAAAACGACCGCCTCCTTGCCGACGCCGGCGACGATCACGCCTGAGGCGGAGCTCGCGACCACGTGATCGACCCATCTGCGCAGGCTTGCGAGCGTTTCCACGTCACCCGAGGGCGACACGATCTTGATCTCACCACCATCGCCGCCGGTGAGGAGGCGTTTGCCGTCGGGATGGAGCGCTGCGCTGAGGATCACGCCCTCATGGGCGGCGATGCGGCGCGCCTCGCCCTCGCGCGCGGCGACGA
>DPWD01000012.1 GCA_003526465.1 Hyphomonadaceae bacterium | reverse complement strand
CTCAAATCGAGAACCGCTCTAGACGAACAGGCAGTGGGGTGAGGGGGGCGCAAGTGGTTTGGGCGCACCCACCCTCACCCCTGGCCCCTCGCCCTCCAGGGAGGCGAGGGGAGAAAGCGTCACTCTTCGCGGAAATAGTGGTTTCGCACGGCGCCGTCATAGCGACCGGTCTTCATGCAGCAGCGCTTGAAACGACCTCCAAGAACCGCACGGACAGAGGTCCTTGCGGCCTAGCTTCTCGATCAATTCCACATCGCCCGCCCACCGTGCGGTCGCCGCGTTTCACGCGCGTCTCAGACGGATAGCCCTTGCGTCGCTTGGACGAGCGCTCGAAAGCACGGTTGATCGAGCGGATCACGATTGCGGGTCATTGTAGCCTCCTGTTGCTTGTTGAGTATTGGCGGCGCCCCTTCTCCCGCATGGGCGGGAGAAGGTGGCTGAAGGCCGGATGAGGGTGGGCGCCTCAAAGCGAGCGCTGCATTGATTGCGGCGCATGTCCTGGAAGCGCACCCCCTCATCCGTCAGCTTCGCTCACACCTTCTCCCCCTCGCGGGGGCGAAGGGAAGATCACCCCTTCACGCACACCACCTGCTTCAGCGTGTGCACCACCTCCACCAGATCCGCTTGCGCTTCCATGACGGCGTCGATGTCCTTGTAGGCCATCGGAGTTTCGTCGATCACGCCTAAATCCTTGCGGCACTCCACGCCTTCGGTCGCCTTGCGGTGATCCTCCAGCGTGAAGCGCTGCTTCGCCGCGGTGCGGCTCATGGCGCGCCCGGCCCCGTGCGAGCAGGTGCAGAACGAATCCGCATTGCCCTTGCCGCGGACGATGAACGAACGCGCGCCCATCGAGCCGGGGATGATGCCAAGCTCGCCAGCGCCGGCGCGCACTGCGCCCTTGCGGGTCACGTACACGTCGGCGCCGAAATGATGCTCGCGCGCCACGTAATTGTGGTGGCAATTCACGGCGTGCTTCTCGAGCTGGAACTTCGGCAGGTTGTCGCGCAGCGCACGCAAGGTGCGCTCCATCATCACCTCGCGGTTGGCGCGCGCGTAGTCCTGCGCCCAGCCCACCGCCTCCACGTAATCGTCGAACAGCTCTTCGCCCTCCATGAAGAAGGCGAGGTCGCGGTCTGGCACGTGGTACCCCAACTCACGCCGCAGCAATTCCTCGCGCGCGCGCTCGATGAAGTATTGCCCGATGCGGTTGCCCGAGCCGCGTGAACCCGAGTGCAGCATCGCCCACACGCGATCCTCTTCGTCGAGGCACACCTCGATGAAGTGGTTGCCGCCGCCGAGCGTCGCCAGCTGCGCGGTTTGCGCTTTCGCCGACGCCTTCGGGTGCTTGGCGACGATCGCTTCGTAGCGCTCGTTGAGGCCAGAATCCCGATACGCGGTCTCCACCGAAGAAGGCGTCTCGCGGTGATTGCCGCCCGGCCCGTTGCCGTGGGGCACGTTGCGCTCGATCGCGCCGCGCAGACGCGACAACGAATCCGGCAGATCGTTCGCCGTGAGCGAGGTGCGCACCGCCATCATGCCGCAACCGATATCGACGCCAACAGCGGCCGGGATGATCGCGCCCTTGGTAGGGATCACCGAGCCCACGGTGGCGCCTTTGCCCAGATGTACGTCGGGCATCACGGCGATGTGCGAGTGGATGAAAGGCAGCGCGGCGATGTTGCGCAATTGATTTTGCGCCTCATGCTCCACCGGCACGCCCTTCACCCAGGCCTTGATCGGCGTTTGGGCGCCTTCGATGTTTTCATAGCCGGACATGGCCGGTGCTCCTCATTCGAGGCAGTAGGCAGTAGGCAATCGGAATCCTGCGCGTTCTCACGCGCTGCGTCCGTCACTACCGCCTATTGCCCATTGCCTACTGCCTTTGTTTCTTTGGCCCCGGAGCAAAAACGAAGAACCCCTCCGAGGCCTGCGCCTGGAGGGGTTCTTCATGCTCCAACTGGTCCGAAGACGTCAGCCGCTGCAATCCCTCCAAGCACGCAATGCGATGCGCTCGCCGCTTTGGGCGACGGACGCTGGCATGCTGCAATCGAGTTTCTGTAAGCGGTTCATGACTTCCTCGAAGGGCGCGTCGATAACACAAGCGGCGCGCGATTGCACGCGCTTTTTTTGTTTGTACGCGCGTGTGGCGTGTGAGTCACATCAACTGCGCGAAGATCACGAACCGTTGGTGTTTATGGGCCTGGACTCGCCGCTGTGCGGCGCTCCGGGGATGGGTGGATGTGATTCAAGGTTCACTGATAGCGGTGTTGGGGCAACGAACGCGACGCTTGGCCCTAGGTTCCGGATCGCGCTCCGCGCGTCTGGAATGACGGTTCTCTACTTGACCCTCACATATCCCGCGCCAAGTCCTCGCCGCCGTTTTCCGGGATCGCCAAGCCTTGCGCCACGAGCGCTTTCCACGTGTCTTCGGCGCTTTCGGCGAAGCGGAAGAGGTTGAGATCGGGCGCGTTGACCATGCCGTGCTCGACGAGCGCCTCGAATTTGATGATCGAGCGCCAATAGGCTTCATCGAACAGCACGATCGGTATCGTGCGCGCCTTTCCGGTTTGGCGCAGCGTCAATAATTCAAATAATTCGTCGAGCGTGCCGAAGCCGCCGGGAAAAACCACCAACGCCTGCGCGCGCATGGCCAGGTGCATCTTGCGCATGGCGAAATAGTGGAACTGGAAGGTGAGGGAAGGCGTGGTGTACGGATTGGGCTCTTGCTCCTCCGGCAGCTTGATGTTGAAGCCGATTGTCGGTGCACTTGCCTCGCGCGCGCCGCGATTGGCAGCCTCCATCGCGCCGGGCCCGCCGCCGGTGGCGATCACATTGTAGCGCGGCTCGCCCTCGGCATTGACCGCACCGCCCTTGAGCGAGGCAATGTTTCCGAACTTGCGCGCCTCGCTGTACCAGTAGACTTGCCGCCCCGGCCCATCCTCGCGAATGCGCGCCGAGCCGAACACGACGATGGTCGAGCGGATGTTGGCGGCCTGGAGCGCGCGGTCGGCCTTTTCGTATTCGAGCAGAAAGCGCACCCCGCGCATTTCGCGCGACATCAGGAAGTCCGCGTCCAGCGCCGCAAGGCGATAGGTGGGGGAGGCGGTTTGGGTGTTGTTCGAGTCGGTCATGGCGCGCCACGGTAACCCTTCTCCCCCGCGGGGGAGAAG
>DPWD01000124.1:2352-2902 GCA_003526465.1 Hyphomonadaceae bacterium | reverse complement strand
CCAACTCGCGCCCATTCCTTGATGCCATTTGGATGAGTGTCAGATGCCATACAAAATACTTTCATTGATTAATCATTACACAGATCATTCTGGTGCTGCTCTCAAGTTTTTCAACTGACGGGTCTAAAAAACGCATTGTACGGCGGCCGATCTAGTTTTCATGGCGTTGCGCAAACCTTCCTTTTCGCAACGCGCCCGCCTTCCCTGCCCCTGTGGNNATGTTGCAGTTTCGCGTTGCGCAATCATGTTGCGATGACGGGGGGCGCTCGGCTGTTTTGCAACATGGGTGACGCCCGATTGGGCAACCTCTCTCGCCGCAACCGCACCAACGTGTTCAAATGCCGTCGTGCTCATCGGCTACATGCGGGTCTCGACGGCTGACCAGTCCACGGACTTGCAGCGCGATGCGCTACTGGCCGCCGGCGTCGCCGAGCGCGACATCCAGACCTCGAATCTCTCGGTCAATCCGCAATATGCTTACGTCGAAAACGAGCAGCCGCGCATGACCGGCTATCAAGCGAACAACACGGTAAGCGCGCGCGTGCGCAAT
>DPWD01000124.1:204-2249 GCA_003526465.1 Hyphomonadaceae bacterium | reverse complement strand
CGCGCAGGCGTTCGGCATGCGCGTGCACCGCGTGATCTCGATCAGCGAAGGCGGTGGGTATTCCCCGCCCATGCCGATGCCGGTGTACGCGCGCATGGCCGCCGCCGAAGCCGCGCCCACCCCGGTGGCGCCAGGCGAAATTCGCACCAGCGTCAGCGTCAGCGTGACTTACGAATTGCGCTGAGCGTAACTAACCCGCTTCCGCCTCTGGCGCGGGAGCGGGCGTCCCGCTACACCCCGGCCCCATGGCCGGACACTCCAAATTCGCAAACATCCAGCACCGCAAGGGCGGNNTTCACCAAGATCGCGCGCGAAATCCAGGCCGCGGTGAAGCTGGGTGGGACCGACCCGAACGCCAATCCGCGGCTCTACCGCGCGCTTGCCGCCGGGCGCGCTGCCAATATGCCCAAGGACAATTTGCAGCGCGCCATCGATCGCGGTGCGGGGGCAGGGGCCGAGCAGCTCGACGAAATCCGCTACGAGGGGTTTGGCCCCGGCGGAATTGGCGTAATCGTCGAATGCCTCACCGACAACAAGAACCGCACCGCCGGCGAAGTCCGAGCCGCCTTCGCCAAGCACGGCGGCAATCTGGGCGAGAACAATTCGGTCTCGTTCGCCTGGAAACGCGTCGGCGAAATCCGCTACAAGGCCGAAGCCGCCAGCGAAGACGCGATGATGGAAGCCGCGATCGAGGCCGGCTGCGACGATTGCGTGTTGGAGGAGGAGCAGCACGTCCTCACCTGCGAAATGAGCGCGCTCGTGGGCGCCTCGCAGGCGCTGGCGAAGAAATTCGGCGATCCCGTCGCGGCGAAGTTCGTTTGGCGCACCGAGGTTGCGATACCGGTCGAAGGCGATAACGCCGAAGCGCTGATGAAGCTCTTGGACCAGATCGAGGATCTGGACGACGTGCAGGATGTGTATTCGAACGAGGATATCAGCGACGCGGAGCTGGCAAGGCTGAGCTCATGAGAGTGCTGAGTATTGCGCTTGTTCTTGGCATGGCGCTCGCTGGCGATGCGAGTGCGCAGCGTGAGAGATTCGAGTCGATCCGGCCTGCACCAACAGCAGAGGAGTTGGCCGCAGCGGAACTGTTGTCTGGTGCACCGTACACAGCTTTGCCGAGCGTGGCTGACCATCGGTATGTGTCGCGGCAGTTGGAGCGCGCCGCAGGCGGAGTGGAATATGACGCGAGAGTCCCGTTGGAGTGCTTGGTGGAAAGCGACGGCGGGCTAGCGTGTGCGGCGATTGCCCCCGCGCCATCCGAGACCGATCTCGAATGGGCGTTGAAATTAATTACGAGATTTCGCGTCGCTTCTACAACCGAGGCCGGTGTTTCAACTGCAGGGAGAAGGGTCCGGCTGCTAGTACGGATGGGTGTGGCGAGGGAGTGACCATGCTTTGGCGAAGCTACCGCCCCAACACCTCGCCCAAATTCTGCACCAGCACCCAGACCGGAGGAATGAGGAACCCGATCGCCGCGGCGGCGCATAGTGCGATGAGCCCGCGCCGGATCGCCGCTAGGCGCGTGCGGCGCCCCACCACTTTGAATTCCGCGTCGATCACTTCCGCGCCGACCGGGCCGGGTGTGCGCTGTTCGCGCAGGCGCGTGATTGGGGCGCGGGGCATTGCCGCGAACAGAAAACCCAAACGCGGCGGAGATAGGGCGGGAAGCGCGTTGGGCGAATGCAGGGTTTGATTTGCGCGGCATAGGTCCGCTAGGCTTTCGGCATGACCCGCGTTCACCGTCCTGCGACCTACCTCATTGTACTTGCCGCCGTCACTGGCGCCGCTTTGATCGGCAGGCTCGGCGTTGCGCTTGAGGGCGCTGACGGAGCGGCAGCCGCAGCCGCGCGCTACACGGCGCGCTATTCGTTCTATTGGTTCGTCGCCGCGTGGTCGGCTTCGGCGCTGGCGCGACTTTGGCCGGGAGGCTGGCGCGCGCAGCTGTTGTTCCGCCGTCGGGCGATCGGCCTCGGTTTTGCCGCCGCGCATGGCGTGCACTTTCTCGCCGTGCTCGCTGTGTTGCTGGGCCCTGGCTACAAGGT
>DPWD01000124.1:0-156 GCA_003526465.1 Hyphomonadaceae bacterium | reverse complement strand
CGCTCGGCATTGGCCGCTGGAAATTGTTGCACGCAACAGGGGGCTACGTCTTGGCCTTCATTTTTGCGTTTACCTATTATGGCGGCCTGAGCGCGAAGCCGTTGGCGGCGGCGCCGGCGCTGGCGCTGATCGGGATCGCGGCGCTGTTGCGCGCGG
>DPWD01000276.1:683-3329 GCA_003526465.1 Hyphomonadaceae bacterium | reverse complement strand
CCGCGTCGGGCGCTTGCAGCGGCCGCAGCCGCGGTGCGCCGTTGATCGCGACCTCCGCGCCGGTCCACGCGATTTCATTGATCGGACTGAAGCCAGCCGGCGCGCCGAGGAATTGCTGCGGCGGGTTCACCTGGAACGGGCGCACGGCAAGGACAAGGGAGAACTCCCGCACGTGATCGGATGCATTGGTGAGTTCATAGCGGTGCAGCAATCGCGGTGCATCCGCCGCGCCGTCGGCGAGGGCGGTGGTGCGCAGCTCCCAACCGGGTCCGCGCCAGAGGACGCTCGGTATTGGCAGGTAGTTCTCGCGCAAAGCTTGCGTTATCTCGATGTCGGCCCACGAGAAAACACGCCCTTCCGCGATCAAAAACGGTTCCACGGAGACGCCGCCGGGTCCCAGTTCGAGCGCGCCATCTTCGGAAAAGAGCGCGCTGCGCGCGCCGCCGCCATCGACCCCGACCAGTGTCCAGTAATTCTGCTCGCCGCGCATGCCGCGCGGATAGGCGCCGCGCGGAGCTTCGCGCGCGAGCGCCTGGAAGAAGGCCTGCGGCGTGGCGCCGAAGGCGAGGTCGCGAATCTCGGCTTCCGCGAGGCCATAAAAGCCGCCCGGACCTTCGAACAGCCGTAGGCGCACATAGCGCGCCTCTGATTCCGTCAGCATTAGTGGATCGACGCCGCCGTCGCCCCCCTCGATGCGTCGCGCCAATATCCATTCCACGCCGTCGTGCGAGAACTCCACGTCGTAGCGGCTGGCGTACGCGCCATCCACCCAACGCAGGACGAGGCCGCCGAACTCGCGCTCCAGGCCGAGGTCGAGGAAGAAAATCTGATCGCGCCCAGCGACGGAATCGCTGCGCCACTGTGTTTGCGGTCGCCCGTCGGCGCCCAGCTCCGCCCCGAACCCGGTTTGCCAAGAAGTGGCGCGTGCAATCGCCGCGGGATAGGATATCGGCTCCGGCGGCAGTTCGCGGATGGTGAGATTGTCGATCTCGATCGCGCCCGCGCCGCCTGCGCCGGCGCTTACGACGAATTCGACATGCGCCGCGCGGCGCAGCCTTCGGTCCTGCGTCGGGCCCCAGGCAAACTCGATTTGCCGTTTGCGAATTGCAATTCGGGTCCATTCGCGCGGGAATGCATAGTCGCGGCGCACGCTCCACCAAACGTTTTCGCCGCTTGCGTCCGTCAGTTTGAATTCAAGATTGTTCGCCGGCGCGTCGCCGCGGATTTGGAAAGATATCTCGTAGTTTTCCGGCAATTCCAATGGCAGCGCCCGGCGTATTGCGGCATAGCCCGCACCGCCCCCGAAATCGAAACTGAAGCGCAGCGCACGCCCCGTCTCGCCTTGGGTTTGCGATATCGAGGCGCGCACGCCGTCCGAGGGCGCTGCCGTCCAAGGTGCGATTTCCTCGAACGCATCGAGCACGCGTTCAGCCGGTTCTTGCGCTCCCGCGCTGGCGAGCCAGAACGCCGCCGCGAGCGCCAGAAACACCGTGCGCACTTGTTGCAAGGAGCGCTTCATCCTTTCACGCTGCCGGACAAAAGCCCCTCGATATAGAAACGCTGCAACGCCAGGAAGAGGATCAGCACCGGCACGGTGGTGACTACAGCGCCGGCCATCATCATTTCATTGTCCTGCACGTGCTCGCGCGAGAGCGCGGCGAGCGCCACCGGCAATGTGTAATGCTGCTCGCCGGTGAGGATAATGAGCGGCCACATGAAATCGTTCCAGCTGCCTAGAAACACAAACAGCGCCAACGTCACTAGCACCGGCTGCATGACCGGCAGGATGATGGAGCGGTAGATGCGAAATTCGCCGGCGCCGTCGACGCGGGCCGCCTCGATCATCTCGTCGGGAATGGAGAGCGCGAATTGCCGGACCAGGAAGATGCCGAACACGCTGGCGATCCAGGGGACAAGCGCGCCGGCATAGGTGTTGACCAGGCCCATGGTCTTGAGCATCAAGAACAGCGGCATCATGCCGACCTGCGCGGGGATGATGAGCGCGCCAAGCAGTGTGTTGAAAATCGCGTCACGCCCCACAAAGCGCAGCTTGGCGAAAGCGTAACCCGCCATCACGTTGAAGCTGAGCGCCAGCAAGGTCGCGCACGCCGAAATGAAGAACGAGTTGGCGAGGTAGCGCCCGAGCCCTCCGCGCGCGAACAGGTCGACATAATTCTGCAGCGTCGGCTCGGTGGGCAGCAGCGGCGGCGGAAAGACTGACGCCTCGCCCGGCGTCATGAAGGATACAGACACCATCCAGACTAGCGGGAAAACCGTTAACGCGCCCGCCACTATGAGCACGGCGTTGAGAACGATGATTTCCCCGCGCCTGCTCATGCTGCATTCCGCTGCGAGGCCCAAAGCTGCAACACCGTGAACAGGAACATGAACAGGAAAAGCACGAAGGCGACCGCAGAGGCCGAGCCCAGGCTCCACCACTTGAAGCCTTGTTCGTACATGAAATAGAGCACAGTCACGGTGCGCTGCGCCGGCCCGCCTTGCGTCATCACGTACGGCTCGGCGAACAATTGGAAATATCCCGCCATGGTCAGGATGCCGGTCAGCAACAGCGCCGGCGAGAGGCTGGGCAAGGTGATGTAGCGGAACTGCGCCCCGCGCGTGGCGCCGTCCACGCGCGCGGCCTCG
>DPWD01000276.1:0-645 GCA_003526465.1 Hyphomonadaceae bacterium | reverse complement strand
ATCGCCGGCATCGCCCACACAGGATCGCCCAACCAATCCACGGGCGGAACGCCCAGTTCCCCCAAGCCGTAATTGATCATCCCGTAGCGTGTGTGCAGCAAGTATCGCCAGACGACGGCCGCCGCCACCAAAGTCGTCACCACCGGCGCGAAGAAGATGGTTCGGAAAACCGGCTTGAACAGCGCCAGCCGCGAATTGATCAGCAAGGCGGCCGCGAGCGAGACGCCAAGCGAGAGCGGCACGCCCACCAGCACGAAGTAAAGCGTGTTCCCGAGCGCCAGCCAGAACAACGGCAATTGCAGCAGCTCGGCATAATTGCTGAACCCAACGAAGCGCAGATTNNTAGATGTCGAAATCGGTGAGGCTCAGCACGAATGCCGCCACGGCCGGCGCGAAGAAGAAGACGCCGATGGCGAGCAGTGCCGGCGCGGTGAAGAGCCATCCGGCAAGCGAGCGCTTCATGCCGAACGCCCCGTCTCGACCATCCAGCGGCGCTTTTCCAGGATGCGGTCGGCGCGCGCATCGAGCGCTGCGGCGGCGGCGTCCACGCTGAGCTCACCGCGCACCATGTGCTCGCTGACAATACGCAATTCATCGGCGATGCGCTCCCATTCCGGAACCTGCGGCGCCGCGCGCGCGCGTTCC
>DPWD01000374.1 GCA_003526465.1 Hyphomonadaceae bacterium | reverse complement strand
CGGGCGGAGTAGACGTTGACGAAGGCGGCAGCGGGCGCCGGCTTGGCGCAGGCGGCTAGGCCGGCCGCCGCACCGGAGGCAAAGACGCGTCTGTTAAGAAGAATGGGCAAAGTGGTCCGGTCGGGCTGTGCAGTTGCGAACAAGTCGCAATTGCACCTGAAGCCGTGTGCGGTCAAGACCCCGCTTGACGCGTCACAGCGCCAGCAGCATGTTCCGCGCCCTTCGGAGGGTGGGATTTACCCGTCCCCGGGCGCGTAGCTCAGCGGGAGAGCACTCCCTTCACACGGGAGGGGTCGCAGGTTCAATCCCTGCCGCGCCCACCATTTTTCTTTAAAAACAAAGCGATAGTTGAGCTGGCGAGCGCCGCCCGCTTGCGCGTCACCGGTGGGTGCACGCGGCCGGTCACCTTTTGGCTGAGAACTTAACGTCGCTGTCGTCTGACGGCTATCGCCTCGATCTCGATTAGGATGTCGGGCCTGCCCCAATCGGCGCCGGGCACCGTGGTGCGCGCTGGCGGCCGGGCGTTAAAGCGCTCCGCGTAGACCGCGTTCATGCCTGTCATGTCGCTTGCATTGCGTAGAAATACAGTGGTCTTGACGACATCGTCGAGCGATAGCCCGTTGGCGTGAAGCAGCGATTCTAGGTTGGCGATTGCTCGCGTGGTTTGGGCCCCGATCTCCGGCGCGGCGAAAGTCCCTGTGACTGAATCAAACGCGACGATCCCCGACACAAACACGAAATCGCCGGCCGCCACCGCTTGCGAATACGGCCCCAGCGGCGCGCTGGTGGGGTCCCGCAAGAGCGACACGGAAGGCGCCGTCGCGCAGGCCGCAAGCGCGGCCGCCAAACCCGTAGCCTTGAGAGCCCCTGTTCGCATCGCCTTTTCCCAGGTCGCCAGATTGACCGAAAGAGATCGTAAATGGAGCCTATATGATTGTCTATGAGCGGTTTGGGGGGTAGGGTAGCCTTCCAGGCGTGCTTTGGAGATCAGTATGGACGGGGCGACACCCCCTATGGTCGCGACCCTTCTGGCGTCGCCGACATCACGCTGGAAGGCAGCCGCCAGCGAGGGCGAGGCGGAGCACTTGATCTATCGCTCCCGTTTGCTGGGCGCGGATTTGGCGGTGACCAATTATGGCGGCGGCAACACCTCCGCCAAAATCGAGGATCGCGATCCCGTAACGGGAGAGCCCGTTCGTGTCTTATGGGTCAAGGGGTCGGGAGGAGACCTTGGCACGATCGACGCGGGCGGATTCGCCACCCTAGACCTCGCGAGGCTTTGCGAACTCGATGCGCGCTACAGCGGAGCCGAGCAAGAGGATGCGATGAGCGGGATGCTGTCGCATTGCGCGTTCAAATCGAATCCGCGTGCTGCTTCGATCGATACGGCGCTGCACGCTTTGCTGCCTTATGCGCACATCGACCACATGCATCCGGATGCTGTCACCGCTTTGGCGGCCGCCGAGGATGGAGACGCGCTTACGCGTGATGTGTTCAGCGGTGAGATTGGGTGGTTGGCTTGGCGGCGCCCGGGTTGGGAGCTTGCGCGTCAACTCGCGGCCCTGGTGCGACGCCAGCCAAGTCTACGCGGCGTGATCTTGGCGAACCATGGCCTCGTCACTTGGGGCGAGAGTGCGCGAGCTTGCTATGAAAATACGATCGCCACGATCGCACAGGCCGCCGACGCGCTGAACGTGCGACTGGCGCGCAAGGCGGCCTTCGGCGGACGCGCCGTGGCGCAATTCGAGGATGAGGAAAGGCGCGCCAAGGCCAGTGAAGTTTTGAGCGCTTTGCGCCCCATGGTGAGCGGAGCGGGGAGCAAGACGGCTCATTTCGTTGACTCCGTGCAGGTGTTGGAATTTGTCTGCTCGAAAGATCTGCAGCGTTTGGCGTCAATCGGCACCTCGTGTCCCGACCATTTCCTGCGCACCAAAATTCGGCCGCTCGTGATAAGCCCGAATCTCAGTCGCCCAGAGATGGTCGCGGCGGTGGAGACTTACCGGCAGGACTATCTGGCCTATTATGAGCGATGCCGCCGCCCCGACAGCCCCCCCATGCGCGATGCAAACCCTGTTTTGGTGGCGATGCCTGGGATCGGCCTTGCGTCCTTCGCCAAGGACAAAGCCACGGCGCGCGTGGCGTGCGAGTTCTTCGTCAACGCCATCAACGTGATGCGGGGGGCGGAAGCCGTCTCGCAATACCGGGGCTTGCCAGAGCAAGAAGCTTTCGACATCGAATATTGGCTGCTTGAAGAGGCAAAGCTCAAGCGGATGCCGCCGCCCTTGCCCCTGGAGGGCCGCATCGCGCTGATCACGGGCGGCGCAGGCGGCATCGGCCGCGCGGTCGCTGAACGCTTGCTCGCTGACGGCGCCAATGTGTTCCTGGTCGATCGCGCGGAAGAATCGCTGGCGTCGGCCATGTCGCACTTGCGTGGGCGCGGCGGTGTCGATCGCGTGGCGGGGGTTTGCGCCGACGTGACGAATGAAGCACGCATGCGTGAGGCGTTCCGCGCGTGCACACTTGAGTTTGGCGGGCTCGACATCCTTGTCGCCAATGCCGGCCTCGCCGCGTCCGCGCCGATTGAAGAGACCACGCTCGATCAATGGCGCGAGACATTCGCCGTGCTCGGCGACGGCTACTTCCTGGCTTCTCGCGAAGCCTTCCGCGTGATGAAGGAGCAAGGCGGCGGCTCGATCGTGTTCGTGGCCTCCAAGAACGCGCTGGCGGCGACGCCTGGGGCGGCGGCGTATGCTTCCGCCAAGGCCGCTGAATTACATCTAGCGCGCTGCCTGGCGCTCGAAGGCGCCCCGCACAACATCCGCGTGAACGCCGTCAATCCCGATGCGGTGTTGCGGGGATCCCAAATCTGGAACGGCAATTGGCGCGCCGAACGCGCGGCCGCCTACGGAATTGAGGAAGGCGATCTTGAGGAGCATTATCGCAAGCGATCCTTGCTTCAACAATCTGTCCTGCCGGAGGACGTCGCCGAGGCGGTCGCGTTTTTCGCAAGCGCCAGATCGTCGAAGTCGACGGGCAATATCCTCAATGTCGATGGCGGCAATCTAACCGCCTTCACGCGTTGAGGCTGGAGCGCGCGCAATCGATGCCAGTCGCGCCGTTCATCTGGACTAGCAAACAGGCGATCGATCCCGATGGTTTTTTCGCGGCGATTCGCGGCGTCGAATCCCGCAGCGACGGCCTCAATAGATGGTTCCTATTCCGGCGGCGCGTCGATCTCGACTTTGACCCCGAAGACGCGGCGATCAAAATCACGTGCGATGGCAAGTACCAATTGTTCGTGAACGGCGCCCGTTTGGGAAGAGGGCCAGTGCGGTGTTCGCCGCTCCACCAGCGCTACGATACGCACGAGCGCCTGACTTGTTTTCATCGTGGCGCCAACATTGTCGGCGTATTGATACACACCTACGGCGCCGATACGGCTTTCTACGAAGGTGTGCATGGGCATTGGCGCTCGACCTTTGGCGACGGCGCCCTGTGGCTTGAGGGCCAAATCGTAGGGCGCGACATGAGCGCCAACGTCTCGACAGATGGAGATTGGCGCGCATTGGAATGCGATGCGTGGCGGCGGGACACGCCCCAGGTGAATTCGGGCTTGGGCTTCGTGGAAGCCCACGATGCGCGGCGTTTCCCAAACCATTGGCTGGAACCGTCGTTTGACGACGGCGCCTGGGATTCCGTTCAAACTCTGATCGCTGGTGGCGGTGGACCAGAGGCGCGATTTGGCGGCGCGGCCACGCGTCCGTTCCCGATACTCAAGCCGTCCTTGATGCCGCATCAAGCGGAAGAGATCGTTGCGCCTGTCCGCTTGGTGTGGGCGCGCGGGGCCAAGGTAGTCGACCTGCCGATTTCGCAGCAAGCGTACGAGGAGCCGCTTGGGCAGATTAGCCAGGAGCGGAACACGCGCTTGGCGCCAATCTTGGCGGGCGGCGCCGATATCGCAACCGAGGAAGGGCGGGGCGTTGCGCTGCTGTTCGATTTCGGCGAGATCAAAGCGGGACGCCCGCGCATCGAAATCGACGCCAAGGGCGGAGAAGAATTCGACATTGTCGTGTCGGAGCGTCTGCCCGGAGAGTACGAGCCGGGCGGGATCGCGTCCGATGCCCGCATCGAGCGCAAGCCGCTCCTCGGACTGGACGCGCATGTTACGCGTTACGTTGCGCGCGCTGGCGTGCAGTCCTTCGAGGCTTTTGAGTGGGATGCCGTGCGCTGGCTGCAGCTCACGGTCCGCAACGCGCGTGCTGGCGTGCGAGTCAAAAGCGTCTCGGTGGCGACGACGCGCTATCCCGCGGTGAGGCGCGGCCATTTCGAGTGTTCCGATCCCATGCTGACGCAATTGTGGTCGCTCGGCGCGCGTACGATCGAACTCTGCATGCATGATGGGTGGATCGATTGCCCCTCGCGTGAGCAGCGGCAATGGCTGGGCGATGCTACGGTGGAACACTTGGCCGGCGAGGCCGCGTTCGGCGCCGGCATTCACCCGCTCAATCGCCACTTCTTGTTGTCGGCGGCCGAAAGCCAGCGCACGGACGGATTGCTGGAGATGTTCGCGCCGGGAGATCATCGGCGATTCGGCTGGCTCATCCCCGATTTCACGCTGCAGTGGATTTTCAATGTCGCCGATCATTTCGACCATTCGGGCGACCGCGCACTGCTCAGGGAGGTATTTCCCACACTGCTGAAGGCGCTCGCGTGGTTTGAGGCCTTACAGGCGGAGGACGGCCGCATCGCCGATCTGCCCTATTGGCATTTTCAGGATTGGGCCGCGGTAGGGCGAACCGGCTACGCGACAGTGTTGAACGCCGAATTATTGGGCGCGTTCGCAATCGCCGCCCGTCTGGCGCGCGAACTCGGGTGGACCCCCGAGGCCGCCCGTCTGGAGGCAAGAATCGAAAATCTAAAGGGCGCGCTGGAATCGCATTGGGACGAGCGGCGCGGTGTTTACGTCGATGGCGTAAATCCGGCTACCGGCCATCAAGAGGCGCGTTGCTCGCAGCATGCGAACGCGGCCATGATCTTGTGGGGCCAGTTGGACGCTGAACGCATGGAGCGCATAGCCGCCGCGATCGGCGATCGCGCAAGACTCCGACTGACGCCTGCGCCGCCGGTGACTCTGAACGGAGAGCCATTCGATGCAGCCACCGATATCGTGCTGGCTAATACGTTCTTCAGCCACTTTGTCTACGCGGCTCTGGCCAAAGCGGGGCGGTTCGACCTCGCGCTTGCGCTGTTGCGGGAGCGCTACGGCGCGATGCTGGCTGTCGGTGCAACCAGCTTGTGGGAGGGGTTCGAGCCCCACACCAGCTTGGCGCACGGATTTTCCTCGACGCCGACATGGCAATTGTCCCGCCACGTGCTTGGCGTGGCGCCATCCGCCCCGGGCTTTGGGAGCGTTCGCATTGCGCCTTATTTGGGCGATCTCGATTTCGCCCGAGGCGTTCATCCGACGCGATTGGGCGATGTGGCCGTGTCGATACAGCGTGCGGGCGGCTCAATTGACATCGAAATATCTCTCCCCGCAGCCATGGACGGGGTGCTGACGCCGCCGTCGGGATTCCGCGTGGTGGGGGATGCGCACCTAATTCCCGGATTGAACAGGCGTCAGATGACAATGAGCGAAGGTGAACGCGATGCGTCAAAGTGAGCGGCGGCGGGAAATTCTCAATCGGCTGACGCAAGAGCCGTTTGCATCGGTGCAAGAATTGCAGAATTTGGTGGGCGCGTCCGAGGCGACCGTCCGGCGCGACCTCAGGCGGCTGGCTCAAGACGGCGCGCTGAAGCGCGTCCATGGCGGCGTCGAACGGCCGGAAACCCAGGCGTCCCACCTCGCGGGCACGCCGCTCGCACGCAATAAGCAGATCAACGTTCCGCAAAAGCGCGCCATCGCGCGCGCAGCCGCCCAACTCATCGAGCAGGGCGAAACGCTTGTGATCGATGGCGGTTCGACAACATCGCTCTTGTGCCCATTTTTGGCCAACCTCGACCTGCAAGTGCTCACCAATTCACTTCCAATTGTCGAGCAATTGCTGCTCTCTCCCAGAACGCGCCTGTTGGTTCCAGGCGGGGAGGTGTTTCGAGAGCAGAACATCATCCTCTCGCCGTATGAGGAGGATGGCACGGCGGAGTGCTTTGCCTCGAAAATGTTGATGGGCGCGCAGGCGCTCTCGCCGATGGGGCTCATGCAGGCGGATTCGATTCTGATCCGCGCGGAACGTCGGCTTATGGCTCGGGCGGAGAAGCTCATCGTGCTCGCCGACAGCTCGAAGTTCGAGCGCAAGACCGGATTGGTCCTATGTCCGCTGAGCGAGATCGACATAGTGGTGACCGACGCGGGCGTCAGCGCGAAGGACCGCGCTATGCTGGAGAAAGCTGGAGTGCAAGTTGTTGTCGCGCCAGCTTGAGGGAGTCCGCGGCAGGTTTGTCTAGCTCCGCAATATGGCCAGCACGATGCCTGGTATCCCCGATAGGCCCGCGGCGAAGGCCAACCATCGAGCTGATCGCTTGCCGCAGAACAAGAAAGCGAACAAGGCGAACGCCGCCGCGATTCCCAAGAGAAAAGTTGCCATGCTCAGCCGAACCCCTTCAACGGGCGCCTCCAGCGTTTGCACGAATTTCGGCCTTGATTGCTTCAAAACGCGCCTCGGTGAGATCGTAGCGAGAGAACGCCAGCATCGTGGCGATCCAGAGGCCAAGCGGGAGTGCGGCGTAGATCATCCGGATGCCGGCGACGGCCTCGCTGGGTTGGGCATCCGGCGCGGCGCCGGGAACGAAGTGGATCGCGGCAAGCGCGAGGCTTACAAGAAATGCGCCGCCGGTCATGCCGAGCTTGCGGCAGAACCCCCACGCGCCAAAGATGGCGCCCTCCCGGCGCAGCCCGCTATTCAGCTCATCGACCTCCACAGTGTCGGGCGCCATCGCATTGGGAAACAATTGCGTCGCGGCGTCGCCGATCCCCGCAATGATCAGGACGATAAGCAAGATGCTCGCCTGGCCAGGAACGAGAAACAGCGCGGGGATGGCCATCGCCGCGACCAGACCAAGTCCGCAAAAATACCCCAGACGCTTGCCGATGTTGCGGCCGACCATTACCCAAATTGGCGTTGCGATCAGCGCCACTAAGCCGCCGGAAGCCATGAACATGCCAGCTTGTTGGGGTTGCACGCGCATGACTTGCGTGACGAAATAAATGAGCGTCGTTGCGGCCGCGCCAATAGCTAGGTTTTGCAGCAGGAACGCGACCCAAAGCGTGCAGAACGATCTGTTTTCCAGCACCGCGGCAACTTCCTCGCGCAGGCTGAAGCGCTGCGGGGTTTGTTCGATGCGTGGCGCTCTGGCAGTCGCAACAAACGCCCATAGGCCAGTGACCACCATGAATATGCCGACGCAAAGCCCCAGCAGCCGGAAACCGTCCGTCAAGCTGCTCTGCGAACCGAAAATGAGCGGCGCCGAGAACGCGGACACGACGCCGCCCAGTCGCGCCGCAAACATCTTGTAGCCGGTGAGGGAGGTGCGTTCCTTGTAGGACTTGGTCATCTCCGCGGCCATCGCCGAATACGGCACTTCGTAAATCGTCACCGCTGCGTTGGAGGCCATGAAGGCGGCGACAAGCAGACCGACGCGGAGCGCCAGCGGGGCCTCTGGCGGCACAAAGAAGACGGACGCGAACGCAAGCCCCAACAACGGCGCGCCGATCAGCAGGTATAGCCGGCGCCGCCCCATGCTTGAGTGTGTGCGGTCGGAGATGGCGCCCATCAAGGGATCGGCGAAGGCGTCGAGCAGGCGGGGGATGAGCAGGGCGAGCCCCGCTACCGCCGGGGGAATGTGCAGCGCTTCCGTGCAATAATAGAGCATGAAGGCCATCTGCAGCACGACGAACGCGGCGATGGCGAGTTCGCCAATGGCCCAGCCCGCCTTGACCGCGAAAGGCAGTGAGGTCGAATTCTCGCTCATAGTCAGCCCCGCACTCAAACGCCCCTAAAGCGGTGTCGGGGGCGCAGGCAGTCAAGATGCGCGCAGAAACGATCAAAGACAATCAAAAAACTTGACGGGCGCTGCCAGGCTTTGCTTGGATGCCTGAAGGAGGCGGCGCCAGCTCCGCCCGCGGTAGGGAGCCGATGAGCACAGAACCAGCACCCGCGCCTCTCGACCACCTCCTCGACCCGGAGATGGTCCCGATTGTGCGCCGCATGCGTGAGCGCATGGCGTCTCGTGTTCCGATGGCCAGCATCGAGCCGTCGCTGATGCGCGAGCGCGCGGCGGCCGACTTTGCCGTGTGGAACGAAGACCCGCCGCCGATGGCGGAGGTGCGCGACGTCACAATCGATGCGGCGGGCGGGCTGG
>DPWD01000316.1 GCA_003526465.1 Hyphomonadaceae bacterium | reverse complement strand
CGGTCGGCGGATTCTGGAACGCCCACAGCGCCGCAAGCCCCGCCAGCGCGATGGCGCCAAACCCGGCCGCAAGCGCGGCGCCTCTCGCCGATGATTTCCGCGCGTCCTTCTCCAGACCCGGAACCATGCGCGCCAGCACGCCGTCCTTGTCCACGAACTGATGCTTCAGCGCCGCGGCGACATGCAACACCGTCAATCCGACCACGCCCCAGGCCATCTTGGAGTGGACATTCTCCACCCCCCCCGCCAATCCCGCCCGGGCGCCATCGGCCAGATGCGATAGCCCGAACAGGTGCGGAACCTGGAACAGGCCGAAATAGAGCGTGGGCACTTCAAGCGGGCGGTTGTCGTGCGGCGACCAGCCAGTCGATACATAAAGCCAGCCGGTGAGCGGCATGGCGACGATCAGGAAGTAGAAAGCCCAATGCGTGGCGGTCGCTGCCATCTTCTCCCAAGGTTTCATGCCCTCGGGCAACGGCGGAACCGGGTGCGTGAACCGCCAGATAAGCCGCGCAACGCTCAGCAGCAGCACGGTGAGCCCGATCGATTTGTGCAGCTGGAACGCCGCGATCGCTTGCGCCTGGGTGTCGGGGACCTCCAGCGCGTCGCCCATCCACCAGCCGAGCGGGATCATGCCGAGAATGGCGATGGCGATCGCCCAATGCAGGACGACCGCCACCGCGGTGTAGCGTTGCGAGGCGCGCTCCATCTCAGTTCGCTGGGGCTGCTGGCGCGACCGGCTGGGTGAACTCGGCCTCGATGATCACGTCAACCTCGTCCGCCACGCCCGCGCCGCCCGGGTTGAGCGGCAACAGCACGCGCATGCCATAATCTGAGCGCTTCACGGTCCCGCGCGCGGAGAAGCCCAAGAGCGCCATCGGAAATCCCATCGGGTGCTGGCGGTAGCCCTGATTGAATGTGACATCGAAGATTGCTGGATGGGTAATCCCGCGAATAGTGAGATCGCCGGCCATGCGCCCGGTGTTGGCGCTGGTGAGTTCAATCGCTGTGGAGCGGAATTCGAGCGAGGGATGGCGCGCAGCGTCGAGCCACTCGGAATTCTCCAGTTCGTCATCAAAGTCACGCTGGCCGACATATTCGGTCTGCACCGAATCGGCGCCGATGCTCGCGGTAACGCTCGATTTGATCGGGTCCTCGGCGTTGAAATCGAGCGCGCCGGAGACGTTGGCGAGGCGGAGCGTGTAGTTCGAGAGCCCGAAATGCCTAGCCCGCACCAATACGCTGGTGTGGGTTGGGTCGAGTGCATATTGTCCCGAGGGCGCGTCGACCGCCACCGGCGTGGGCGGGCCCTCCGGCGCTTTGGTTTGCGGGGCGTTGCAGGCCGCGAGCCCAAGCAGCGCCGCTGCGAAAAAGATGGTGCGCATTTTGGTTTCCCTCAGTCTTTGATGAATTCGGCGTCGATAAGGATTTCGACCTCGTCGCCGGTGAAAGCCAGCCAATTGCTGACGCCCCATTCGGAGCGGCGAATGATGGTGCGGCCGGAGAAGCCAATCACGTGCTTGCCGCGCAGGGTTACGAAACGCCCGCCATGAAAGGTAGCCTCCAGCGTGACGGGGTGGGTTTGGCCATTGAAGGTCAAGTCGCCGGTGATGAGGCCGCCGGCCGATCCGGTGACCTGAGCCGAGCGCGAAACGAACGCGATGTTTGGATGGGCCGCGGCGCCGAAAGCCTCGGCGATCTCGCGGTCGAACGCGCGCTCGCCCTGCTGGTCGAGCAGCCCGGTGCTCACCGAGTTTGCCGCGATGGTTGCGCTGACCGAGGAGTTAGCGGGATTGGCCGGGTCGAAGGTCAAGCTCCCCGACACGGTGTCGAACCGGGCCGTGTAAAGGCCCAGCCCCAAGTGGCGGACGCGCCAGACCACGCTGGCGTGGCGGCTGTCGAGCGTATAAGCGCCCGCGGGCGCGTCGGCGGGATTGCGCGAAACGCCCTCGCTTGGCGCAATTCCAGCAGCGATGGGTGAAGCGGTGCTTGACGCTGTCGCAGCCGCTGGGGGCGCCGCTGCCTGCGTTGTCGCGCAGGCGGCCAACAACAGTGCTGCACCCAGGATCGCAAATCGCATTATAATCCCCTTCGTTTCGCCGCCCGCCACCCGAGCGCGGCTCTAGCATATCGCCCCCGCCCGTGTCGCGGGGTCTTATGGAGGTTCCCATGAGCACGCGTGCGCCCATCGAGGAAATGCGTTTTGCGCTTGAGGCATGCGCCGATTTTTGGGCCGCCAGCCCGGAAATCGATTGTGACACTTTGGTTGCCGTGCTCGCCGCCGCGGCCGCGCTCGCGGACGAAACGCTGGCGCCCTTAAACCGCAGCGGCGATTTGGCGCGGGTGCGGCTGGGCGATGCGATGGTGCGGACACCAAAGGGTTTTTGCGAAGCTTACCGGGCGTTCAGCGAAGGCGGTTGGCAGGGCCTTTCCGCCGACCCCGCTTATGGCGGCCAGGGGCTTCCGCGTGCGCTCGCGCTTGCCGTGTTCGAAATGGTCCACGCCGCCAACATGAGTTTCGGGCTTGCGCCGATGCTCACCGCCGGGGCCATTGAGGCGCTGGCGCTGCACGGCTCGGAAGAACAGCGGGCTGCCTATTTGCCCAAGCTCATCAACGGCGCGTGGACCGGCACGATGAACCTGACCGAGCCGCAGGCCGGCTCCGATCTCGGCGCGCTGACGACCAAAGCGGCGCCGCAAGCGGGAGGTTCTTACCAAATCACAGGGCAGAAGATTTTCATCACCTGGGGCGAGCACGATCTCACAGACAACATCGTGCACCTGGTGCTCGCGCGCATCGAAGGCGCGCCGCCGGGATCGAAGGGCATTTCGCTGTTCGTGGCGCCGAAAATCCTGGCTGACGGCGCGCGCAACGCGGTGCGCTGCATCGGCCTTGAGGAGAAGCTGGGCATCCACGCCTGCCCCACCTGCACCATGGCCTTCGAAGGCGCGACCGGCTGGCTGGTAGGCGAGGAGAACAAGGGGCTGGCCGCCATGTTCACCATGATGAACGCGGCCCGTCTCAATGTTGGCGCCCAAGGCGTGGGCGTGGCCGAGGCCGCCTACCAGAAGGCGTACGCCTATGCGCGCGAGCGCAAGCAAGGGGGCGCGCTTATCGCCGAGCACGCGGATGTGCGCCGCATGCTGGCGACGATGAAATCGCATATCCAGGTTGGGCGCGCGCTTTGCTACGCCTGTGCGACCGCCGCCGATCGCGGCGACAAGAAACGCGAAGACTTGCTGACGCCGTTGGCCAAATCCTGGTGCACAGACATGGGCGTGGAGGCCGCAAGCCTCGGTGTGCAGGTCCATGGCGGGATGGGGTTCGTGGAGGAGGGGGGCGCGGCGCAATTCTACCGCGACGCGCGCATCGCCCCGATCTACGAAGGCACGAACGGCATCCAGGCGATGGACCT
>DPWD01000206.1:257-6778 GCA_003526465.1 Hyphomonadaceae bacterium | reverse complement strand
CGCGCCGAGTTCGACGCCATCGCGGCCGCCGCGCTGAACACGCGCCATCCGTTGACGCGGCCGGGGCGCCGGTTTATGCGCCGAGTTGCAGCCTATTGGGCAAATGGGTGAGGACCATGGCTTGACCGCCGTCATTTCCGCGACCGGCCTTTACACGCCGCCGAACTCGGTCACCAATGCCGAATTGGTCGCCTCGTTCAACGCCTATGTCGANNCAATGCCGAGCACACCGAGGATCTCGCCGCGGGCGTCCTGCCGGCGCTGCAGCACTCTAGCGTCGAGTTCATCGAAAAGGCTTCGGGCATCAAGCACCGCTACGTCTTGGAGAAGGAGGGATTGCTCGATGTCGAGCGCATGGTCCCCGATCTGCCCGAGCGGCCGAACGAGCAGCTTTCGCTAACCGCGGAAGTGTCGGTCATCGCCGCCAAGGAGGCGTTGTCGCGCGCGGGACGATCTGCCGAGGATATCGACGCCGTGATCTGCTCCTGCTCCTCGCTGCAGCGGCCGTATCCAGCGCTGGCGATCGAGGTGCAGAACGCGCTCGGCGCGGGCGGCTTCGGCTATGACATGAATGTCGCCTGTTCCTCGGCCACGTTCGCGATCCAGAACGCTTGCGACATCGTGCGCGCAGGCCACGCGCGCTCGGTGCTGGTGGTCAATCCCGAGCTTTGCACCGGCCACCTCAATCTGCGCGACCGCGACACGCATTTCATTTTCGGCGACGCCGCGGTGGCTATTCTTGTCGAGCACGCCGACATCGCCCCGCCCGGCGCCTGGGCCATTCTCGGCACCAAATTGCAGACACGCTTCTCTAACAATATCCGGAACAATTTCGGCTTCCTCAACCGCTGCGATCCGCAATGGCGCGACATGCCTGACAAGTTGATCGTGCAGCAGGGCCGCAAAGTGTTTAAGGAAGTGGTGCCGATGGTGTCGGAGATGATCCTCGCGCACCTGGCCGAGCTTGAACTGAAGCCGAGCGATTTGCGCCGCATGTGGCTGCATCAGGCCAATTCTAACATGAACCGGCTGATCGCCGAAAAAGTGCTCGGCCACGAAGCGAGCCAAGACGAAGCCCCCACAGTGCTCGACCAATACGGCAACACCGCCGGCGCGGGCTCCATCATCGCGTTCCACAACCACAGCGCCGATCTCGTCGCCGGCGACAAGGGCCTCATCTGCTCGTTCGGCGCGGGCTATTCCGCTGGCAGCATTTTTGTGCAGAAGGCGGCGTAAGGCAGGCGCCACATTCACCACCCATCCCCGGAACGATGCGGAGCATCGTGATTCACAGCAAAGAGCGCCGATGCATATTCACGGTCGCACACACGATGAGCATGACACCCACCACCACCACGCCGCCGCAACCGACAAACGTTATAGCATCGCCATCGCGCTCAATCTCGGTTTCGTCCTTGCTGAGACCGTAGCCGGTTTCTTCGCCAATTCGACGGCGCTCTTGTCCGACGCCGCGCACAATCTCTCCGACGTGCTTGGCCTTGCGCTCGCTGGCGGCGCTGCGTGGCTGGCCAAGCAGAGCGCGGGCAGCCAGCGCACTTACGGTTTCTCCAAGGCGACGGTGCTGGCGGCTCTCGCCAATGCGCTCGTTCTGGTGGCGGTGTGCGGCGGCCTTATGTGGGAAGCGGTGCGGCGGCTTTCGGCACCGCAGGAAACCGCTCCGTTCGTCGTGATGGCCGTGGCAGGCGTCGGGGTGGTGATCAATGGCGCGACCGCGATGTTGTTTGCCGCCGGACGCAAGAACGACGTCAACGTGCGCGGCGCCTTCCTGCACATGCTCGGCGATGCGGGCGTTTCCGCTGCGGTGATCGCGGCTGGCCTGGCGATCTGGCTCACGGGCTTGGATTGGATCGACCCGGCCATTTCGCTGGTGATCGTGGCGCTAATCCTGTGGAGCGCGTGGGGGCTGTTGCGGGAATCGCTCGACCTCGCGCTTGACGCCGCCCCGCGCGGCATCGATGTCGACGCCGTGCGCGAGCACTTGCGCGCGTGGCCGGGCGTCGCGGCGGTGCACGACCTGCATGTGTGGGCCATGAGTGCAAACGCCGCCGCGCTGACCGCTCATATCGTTTGCCCGGAGGGCGGCGACGACGCGTTTCTGGCAAACCTACGCGAAAGCATCCAGGCGCGCTTCGGCATCGGCCACATCACCCTGCAAGTTGAACGAGAAAAGCCGGATGGATGCGTGGAGTGCGATTGATGTTGAGGATTGGGGATTGGGGATTAGGGAATCCCCAATCCCCAATCCCCAGTCCCTAATCCCTACTCACCCAGCTCCTCAGCAATTGATGCGCGATTGCGAACGGGGGCGGACAGAAGGCGCCGTGAAATTTACCCTCGAGCAGCAGGCGCGCTTCCTCGCGCGTGAACCAGCGCGCGCTTTCGAGTTCCTTGGGATCGACGACGATATCGCCGGCTTCCACTTCCGCGATGGCGCCGATCATCAAGGAATGCGGGAACGGCCACGGCTGCGTCGAATGCAGCCGCACCTCGCGCACGCGCAGGCCCGCTTCCTCCAGGGTCTCTCGCGCCACCGCCTCCTCGATCGGCTCGCCCGGTTCTACAAACCCCGCGAGCGCGGAATGCATGCCGCGCGGCCAAGTCGGCTGGCGCCCCAGCACGCACGCATCGCCGCGCACCGGCAGCATGATCACCACCGGATCGAAACGGGGAAAGTGCTCGGCCTTGCAGGCGGGGCATTCGCGCTTCCATCCCGCTTCGACAATGCGCGTCGGCGCCCCGCAATTGGCGCAAAATTTGTGCCTTCCGTGCCATTCGAAAATACTCTTGGCCGTTCCCAATATCGGCAGATCCTCGCGCGGCAGGATGGCGCCGAAGGAGCGCAGATCGTCGAAACGGCCGATGCTTTCGAGGGGTGCGGCATCGGGAATGTCGATGGCGAAATGCGCGACGCCGCTTGCATCGAGGCCGAGAAACAGCAGGGTCGCATCCGCCGGCGCGATGCCGGCGCGCGCGTGCGCGCCCAGCCATCCGAGCGCGACTGTTCCGCCCTCCTCAATGACGAACGGCCGGTTCTTGTGAAACGGAATGAGGCGCGTATCGGATGCCTCAAGCGCGCGCGCCAGCCAGTCGGCGTCGTTGCGGCGATGGCCGGCGCGGTCGAGCGGCGAGCGGGTAAACGCGTTGGGGTTATGGGGCAGCAGCATGGCGGACTTTCGATTGTCAATTGTGTTAACTCGGACCCTCGCGGAACTTTCCGATCACGCCGCCTCCGCCACAAACCCCTTCCAGGTGCGCATGTAATTCACGAATACTTCGCTTAATCCCTCGGCGTGCAGATAATCCGCGCTTACCGGCAGCGCCGCGGGCGTGAAATTCGCATCGGCGCGGACGCGTTCGGGGAAATCGTGATGCAGGATGGCGCCGCGGCCGATGATAACGGAATCAAAGCCGATATCGAGGCACCGCGAGACCGCAGCGGCGGTGCTCAGCTTTCCGGCAGCACCCAGGCGCACCGATCCGCGCTCCAATTCGGTGAAATATTGCGCGAGCGGCTTGCCCCTCCACTGCTCTTCCTGCGGTTCCTTGAACACGTCCCACAACGACAGGTCGAGATAATCGATCTTGCCTTCCCGCATCATCAGCCGCGCCAGATCGCGCATTTCCATCAGATCGATCCCGAAGCGTTCTGGCGACAGCCGCACGCCCAGACTGAAGCCGGGCTTTGTGGCGGCGCGCGCGCCGTCCACGCATTCGAGCAGGAAACGCGCGCGGTTTTCGGGCGAACCGCCATATTCGTCCTCCCGCTTGTTGATCTCGGCGCTGAGGAATTGGCAGATCAGATAGCCGTGCGCGCCGTGCAGTTCGGCGCCGTCGAAACCGGCTTTCCCGGCGCGCTGGGCCGCGGCGACAAAGCAATCGCGCGCGTGCTTCACTTCGTCTAGGCTCATCGCCTTGGCGCCGAATTCCTCGTTGTCGGACGGGCACATCGGCGCGCGTGCGCTCGTGACACTACCGGTTTGCCCGGCGCCATGGCTGCCATGCGCCTGCATCGCGCGCATGCCGGAATTGTGCAGCTGCACCACGGCGTGGCTGCCATGCGCCTTGATGCCTGCGGCCAGCCGCGTGAGACCCGGGAGATGCTTGTCGTCGTGGCACCCGAGTTGGCCTGGAAAACCGACGCCCTCCTCCTGCACTGAAGCGGCGCAAGTCATGGTGTGCCCGAAACCGCCCTCAGCGCGCAGGGTGAGCCAGCGGAACTCCTCGTCAGAAAGCACGCCGTCCGCATGGCTCTGCAGATTAGTGAGCGGCGCAAGCATGAAGCAGTTCTTCAGCGTCGCGCCTGACTGGAGCGTCAGCGGAGAGAAAAGCGAGGCCATTGGGCTTGTTAGTGGCAAACCCAATCAAGTCCGTCGAGCGGTTCAGCAGCGCTCGACGAAAATCCGGCGCGTTTAAGCCGCCCAGACCAGCCGCAGCGGGCTTTCCGGCTCCGCTTCGAGCGCCGGCCCGTTCATTACCGGCTTCAGCGCTTGCGCGAGATCGGCTTCGACATATTCGCGCGCGTCACGCTCATCGTGCTGGCAGACCAGAATGTGCGTGGCGCCCAGCAATTGCGCTTGCGGCCATTGTTCGTGGCTGGCCAGGCGCTTGCCCAGATTGCCGGTGCGCGACAGGAACAACGGCACCCAGCCGCGCCCGGCTAGCCCCGGGCGGGCGAAGCAATAGACCGCCGGCGAGAATTCGAACTCGGCCTCTGGCCTGCACACGCTGAAACGGTGCAAACGCCCTGAGATTCCACGGAAAATTGCTTCAGACATCGAACGCCCCCTGCTCTGGCTTTAGCTTATGTTCGGTTTATGTTCTCATGTATGCCTGAGTCCAACGTTCTTGTAAAGTTCCGTTACGCTCCCGATTTCAGAATTTTCGTCGCCGGGCATCTTTCGCCGGGCTTTCGCGGCGCGGATGCACCTGCGATGATGGTCGGCAATGCCCCACCAACACGGCGAACGGGCCGAGCAAATCCTTGAGGCGCAGCGCCGCTGTCAAGCCGCCGGCGAAAGCCTGACGCCGTTGCGTCAGCGCGTGCTGGAATTGCTGCTGGACGCGCACGGGCCGGCCAAGGCCTACGATCTGCTGCCGCTGCTCGACCACGACAAGGGCCAGGCAAAGCCGCCAACGATTTATCGCGCGCTCGATTTTCTGGTGCGCCTGGGGCTCGCCCATCGCATCGAGAGCCTCAACGCGTTTGTGGCCTGCGATGTCGGCGCCTGCGCGCGCTCGACCATCTTTCTCATCTGCGAAAAGTGCGGCGCGGCGGAAGAGTTCGACGCCGGCCATGCGCTGGTCGATCTCTCGGAAGCGGCGCGCCGCGACGGCTTTTCCATCCGCCGCACCATGATTGAAGCGCAGGGCCTCTGCTCGGCCTGCCAGGGTTAGGGATCAGGGAGTGGGGAATGGGATTAGAAATTGGAGTCTCAAGAGACTTCAGTCCCTAATCCCCAGTCCCTATCCCCCATCATCATCGCCGTCTCGATCGCCGCGCGCACGCGGTCGGGGCGCTCCATTGGCAACATGTGGCCCGCGCCCTCGACCGTGGCGATGCGCGCTTGCGGCTGCATCGCGGCGATGCGCCCGATCGCGGCGGCGGACAGCGTCGAGCGCTTCTCCGCGCGCAATATGACCATCGGCCGCGTCAGCTTTTTGTAAGCGCGCCAGGGCCGGTTGCGGTGCGCGGAGAACGTGGCGGCTTCATACTCCGGCGTGCAAGCGAGCTTCATGGCGCCATGCCCGTCCTCGATGAGGCCATCGGCGACGTAATCCTCGATCATTTCGCGGGTGAAGGTCTTGAACACCCCGCGCCCGGTGAATGCCGCAACCGCGCTTTCGCGGTCGGCAAAACGCGCGCGGCGCCTGGCGGCGTTGCGGGCCAGCGGAAAAATGTAACGCAGCAGCAAAGGCGCTAACGGCGCTTCGATGGCCGCCGCCGCAAACGGGGGAAGGATCACCGGATCGGCTAAGGCGATGGATGCAACAAGGTCTGGCCGCATGGCCGCAACAAGCAAGGCGACGGTCCCGCCTAGCGAATGGCCGGCGAGCGTCACCGGCGCGCTCGCGCACCGCTCCAGCACCGCGATCACATCGTCGCGGTGACACGCCCAGGAAGCATAACCAAAGCGCCGCGGCGGCAATGTGGTGCGCCCATGGCCGCGGAAGTCGAGCGCCAACACGTGATAACGCTGGCCGAGCGGCGCCAACATCACGCGATAGGCATGAGCATTGAAGCCAGTGGCGTGCAGGAACACGATGTCGGGGCTCGACGTCTCGCGCCCGAAGGCGATTCCGGCCATTGATCCGTCCGGCAACGCGAAGCTCACACGGCGAAATGCGCTTTGAGACTCAGTCACGTCCGACGATAGCGGGCGGCGGCGGCGGCCGTCCATATTCTTGGACCGCCGGCGTCCTCGCCGGCGTTTTCTTTCTTGAACGCCACGCCGGCGTATAGGGCAACAGAGAAGCGCCGGCGAGGACGCCGGCGGTCCAAG
>DPWD01000206.1:0-183 GCA_003526465.1 Hyphomonadaceae bacterium | reverse complement strand
CCACCAGATCGCGTTCGGCTTGCGCCAGAGCGATGCGCGCGGTGAGCAGGTCCTGCTCCTGGTCGAGCACCTCTACGGTGGAGCGCAGGCCCACCTCCTGCTCCAAGCGCACGCCTTCGTAGGCGAGCTCGGCCGCCTCTACCTGCTCTGCCGCCGATTCCACCGCGGCGCGCGCGCTGGCGA
>DPWD01000136.1 GCA_003526465.1 Hyphomonadaceae bacterium | reverse complement strand
GCGCCAGGCTTGCGCCGAGGGCCGCCTCCAGCTGATCGATCGGCGCGCGCCCGTCGGCGTCAAAGGCGCCCGCGCGCTCCTGGATCAGCGCCGCCTCAACGTCGTGCTCATCGTCGATAGCGCCGACAATCTGCTCGACCAGATCCTCCATCGACACCAGCCCGTCGGTGCCGCCGTATTCATCGACCACCAACGCCAGGTGGATGCGGCTCGATTGCATACGCAAGAACAGCGTCGCCAGCGTCATGGACGGGGGCACAAACAATATATCGCGACGGACCTTGCTGAGCAGCCGGTCCGAGAATTTCGCGCGCGCAACGCCGTCGGCCATCGGCGCCAGCAACGCCATGACATCGCGCACATGCACGAAGCCCTGCGGATCGTCGAGCGTCTCGCCGTAAATCGGAAGCCGCGAATGCTGGCTCTCGGAAAACACCTGGGCGGCTTCTCCCAGTGTGGCTGACGCCTCGATGGCGACGATATCGGCGCGCGGGCGCATGACATCGGCGATGCGCAAACGATCGAAATGCGCCGCGCGCAGGATCAAATCTTTTTGCGCGACCTCGATATGATCGCCGTTCTCCTCGCGCGCGCGCAGGACTTCCTCGACCGCGGCGGCGGAATCCATTTTTCCGCGCGTGAAGATGCGCGCCAAACGCTGCACTAGCCCGGCCCGCCTTCGCGCCAGGGGCTCGGCTTCTTCAGCGACGTCGGTCATGGTTGTTGCAACATGCTCCTTGACCCGTTTCAAGCGTAGGGATCGTCTACGCCAATAGAAGCAAGGATGGCGCGCTCGCGCGCTTCCATCGACTCAGCTTCCCTTGGATCAATGTGATCATAGCCCAGAAGATGCAGGAAGCCGTGCACAATCACATGGGCGGCGTGGTCCTCGAACCGTTTTCCCTGAAATTGCGCTTCCTCGGCAATGGTTTCCGCCGACAAAGCAATGTCACCCAGGAAGCCCTCCTCGCCTCCGGCTGGGGGAAAGGCGAGCACGTTGGTGGGCCCTGGTTTGCCGCGAAACTGCGCATTGAGCCTGGCTATCGAGGCGTCGTCGCCGAGGAGGACGGAAACCGCGCCGTGCTTGCCTTCGGCCGCCGCCGCCGCGGCCAGCGCGCTAGACAGCAGCTCCTCCCTGCCCCGCCAAAGCAGCGAGTTTGCAATCAGGTCCACCTCAAGCGTCCGCTCAGCCACGGCCCGCCTCATCTCGATCGTAGGCTTCCACAATATCCGCGACCAAGCGGTGGCGCACCACGTCCTGGGCGGCGAAACGGATGACCTCAACACCGCGCACGTGTTCCAAAATCGAAATGGCGTGCGCGAGCCCCGATTGATCGGGGCGAACCAAATCGATCTGCGATGGGTCGCCCGTCACCACCATGCGCGAGCCTTCGCCAAGGCGCGTGAGCACCATCTTCATTTGCAGCATCGTGGCGTTCTGCGCTTCGTCGGCGATGACGAATGCGTTCGCCAGCGTGCGTCCGCGCATGAACGCCAGCGGCGCCACTTCGATCTGCTTGCGCTCGCGGCGCGCCTTCAGATCGTTTTCGTTCATCTGGCTGCGGAACGCATCCCAGATCGGCGCGAGATACGGATCGACTTTCTCGGCGAGATCGCCCGGCAGATAGCCAAGTTTTTCGCCCGCCTCCACCGCCGGGCGTGTTACGATAATGCGGTCGAAGCGTTCCTGCTTCAGCGCTTCCACCGCCGCGGCGACTGCAAGGAAGGTCTTGCCGGTGCCCGCCGGCCCGACGCCGAAAATGAGGTCGAGCGCTTCGTCGCGCAGCGCTTCAACATAATGCACCTGGCGCGGCGTGCGCAGCGTGAGCCCGCCCAAATGCGGCAGGTGCATCGGACCGGGCTTCTCTTGCGCGCCTTCCGAGAACGAAATCGCCGCCAGCACCTCGCCTTCGCGCACCCGGCCCCTGCGCCGCGCAAGATCGGCGAGCGCATCGACAATGCGCTGAACGCGTTCAAGGTCGGCGCCGCCATCGGGCCGAGCGCGCACCGTCAACTGATCGCCCTGAGCATCCAGGGTGACCCGATAAGCTGGCGTTCCACGCGGCGCGTTCGGGTCGCGGAAGGCCTCTTGAATGTGCGCCAAATGCCGATGCAAAGGTCCAAAGACCGCCTGCGCAACGCCGGAATCCGAGAGCGCGATGATGCGGATCAGGTCGCCTTCTTGACGGAAAGTGCTCACGCGGCCTCCTGCGCGACGCGCTCGCCGGTCAACGAATTCTGAGAGGCGCCCTCGATTCGCACCGACACAATCTGCCCCTCGCGCGCGGCTTCGTCCACGAAGTGCACCGATTGCAGGTAAGGCGTGCGGCCATGCTTTTGCCCGGCCTTGCGCCCTTGGCCGGTCACCAGAACCGGAAGCAACGATCCGATCCGCGCTGCATTGAATGCGCGCTGCTGCTCGCTCAGCAGCGCCTGCAGGCGCGCCAAGCGTTCGCGCTTCACCTCCTCCGCAACCTGACCATGCATCGAGGCCGCCGGAGTGCCAGGGCGCGGGGAATATTTGAACGAGAATGCCAACGCGAAGCCAACCTCCCGCGCCAGCTCCATCGTAGCGTCGAAGTCCGCCTCGGTCTCGCCGGGAAATCCAACAATGAGATCGGTGGAAAGCGCGATATCGGGCCGCGCGCGCCTGAGTTGCGCGACGATGCCCAGATAGTGAGCGGCATCGTGTTTGCGGTTCATCGCTTTCAGGATGCGATCCGAGCCTGACTGCACTGGCAAATGCAAGAACGGCATGAGCTTTGGCTCGGCCCCGTGGAGTTCGATCAGGTCTTCGGTCATTTCCGCGGGGTGCGAGGTCATATAACGCAGCCGCGCCAAGCCTGGAATGCGCGCGAGTTGCTCGAGCAAGCCGGCCAACCCGGCGCCACCTTCGCCATGATAGGCGTTGACGTTTTGCCCGAGCAAAGTGATTTCGCGCACGCCGCGATCGGCAAGCGCTTGCGCTTCCGCCAGCACATCGGCGAGCGGGCGGGAAAACTCGGCGCCGCGCGTGTACGGCACGACGCAGAACGTGCAGAACTTGTCGCAGCCCTCCTGAACGGAAAGGAAAGCCGTTACGCCGTCCGGCGCGCGCGCCGGCAGCGCATCGAACTTCTCCTGCGCGGCGAAGTCCACATCCAACCGATCGCCGGATTTTCGCGCGGCGCGCGCGATCAGCTCCGGCAATCGGTGGTACGCTTGTGGGCCGACCACCAGGTCAACAACCGGCGCGCGTCTGATGATTTCCTCGCCCTCGGCTTGGGCGACGCAGCCTGCGATGGCAATCGTCGTGGCCTTCCCCTCGCTGGCGCGGCGTTCCTTGTGGATGCGCAGCCGCCCGATCTCGGAATAGACTTTTTCCGTCGCCTTCTCGCGAATGTGGCAGGTGTTGAGGATCACCAGGTCGGCATCGTCAGGCTTTGCGGCGACAGCATAGCCCAGCGGCGCCAGCACGTCGCGCATGCGCTCGCTGTCATAGACGTTCATCTGGCAGCCATAAGTCTCGATGAACACGTGTTTTGGCGCAGGCTTGGCGGGGTCGTGCATCAGCGCTTCTTGGCCTTGTCGTCGAGCGGCACGCCATAAAGTTCCAAGCGGTGATCGACGAGCTGGAAGCCGAGCCTGCGCGCGATCTCGTGTTGCAGCCGCTCGATCTCTGGATCGACGAACTCGATCACCTGGCCTGATTTGGTGTCGATGAGATGATCGTGATGTTGGTTTGGCGTTTCTTCGTAGCGCGAGCGCCCGTCGCGGAAATCGTGACGCTCGAGGATGCCGGCCTCCTCGAACAAGCGCACTGTCCGATATACCGTGGCGATGGAGATGCCCGCATCGACCGCGGCGGCGCGGCGGTGCAATTCCTCCACGTCGGGGTGATCGTGGCTGGCCGAGATGACGCGCGCGATGACACGGCGCTGCTCGGTCATGCGCATGCCGCGCTCGGCGCACAGTTTTTCAATGCGGTCCATGCACTCCTCGGCCGCAGGCATACGTTTTCCGACGCTTAAAGTCCACTCGCCGCGCGCCTCTCACAGCGGCAATGCACGGGCCATGACAAGAGCGTGAACCCCGTCCGCGGCGTAATAACCCGGCCGCGAGCCTGTCTGGACAAAGCCCAACTTTGCGTAGAGGGCGCACGCCGGCGCGTTATCCTCGGCGACCTCGAGATGCAGCGCGTCCGCGCCGCGCGCGTGCGCCAAGTGCGCGGCTTCCGTTGCCAGC
>DPWD01000133.1:216-4779 GCA_003526465.1 Hyphomonadaceae bacterium | reverse complement strand
CCAATCGCCGACCACGGGGTGCTCGCCCGGCGCCGCTTCCAGCGCAAGGCGGCCGCTGAGCCGCCCGGCGATTTCTCCCGCTTCGGTGATCAGCCGCCAGAGGCCGCGATGGTGGGCGACCACGCGCGCCGGCGCGAAGTTCTGCGCCGCGTGGGGCGCAAATTCCCGCTGGCGCGCGCCGCTCCAGCCGTAAAGATCAAGCACTTGAATAGGTCCAGCAACAAGTCGTTTGTGAATGCCGCCGGGAGGCGCCGTCACGTCTTCAGAACGCGTCTAGGGCGCGCGCCAGCAGCGCGGCGGAAGGCCGCTGCAACAATGGCTGTCATAATCGGTCCTCCCTGTGCTGGCGCTGAATGTTGAACGGACTCTGCGGTCGAAGCCGGCCGCGGTCAAGCCGCCTAACGCTCCCGCACATTCTCGCGCAGCCATGCTGCGAACTCGACGTCGTCGATTTCGGAGGACGCAAGTGAGAGCATCATCGCCAAGCACTCTTCATCGCTCGCGCCCAGATCTTGGCCATTGGCGGCCAGAAACAACTCGCAGGCGACAAAAGCAGTGCGTTTGTTGCCATCTACGAACGGGTGATTGCGGGCAATGCCGAACGCATATGCCGCCGCGAGGGCAGCGATATCGCGTTCACCGTAGGCGAATTGATTGAGCGGGCGCGCAAGCGCCGATTCAAGCAGCCCTTCGTCTCGCACTCCACTGGCGCCGCCATGATCGGCAAGCTGACGCTGGTGGACACGCAGGATGAGTTCCTTACCCAGCCAAATCGGCTCGGTCATTGCGCCAACGCCCGCAACACCTTGCGCCGCCGCTGCATGATCTCCTCGGCCAGCCGCATCAAATCATCGGTGTCAGCGCTGTCAGCCGTCAACGCCACCCCCTCCGGGGTTTCGCTAACCGATAGGGTGTCCCCCTCCCCGACGCGCAGCTTGGCCAGCACTTCCTTCGGCAGCACCACGCCAAGGGAATTGCCGATGCGGCGCACCTTGAGTGTGCGGCCGGCCTTGGGTGGCGCCTCGGCCCTGAATTGGGCGTGCACAGGATCGCTTACGCCCTTGTTTTTACGGTCATCTGTCACGGCGCGCCATCCAATGTTATAACGCATGTTATAACACAAACGCCCGCCTGTCCAGCGCTTACGCCATCCCCTGCGCCACCGCTTTCAGCCGCTCGATCACCGAAAGCTTGTCGTCGGGGAAGTCCGCGTCGAGCCACCAGGCCTCGACCTCGCGCATCACCTCGCCGACCTTGGGCCCGGCCGGCACGCCGGCGGCCATCACCTCATCGCCCGAGAGCGGCAGTTTCGGCGGCGTCCACATCTGCGCGTGCGCGATGAGCGCGCGCCAGGCTTGCGCCTTCTCCCCGCCAGCGCCCGCCCAAGCCAGCATGACACGGTCGCGGAAAGCTTCGTTGCCGAGCTTGTAAATCGCGCGGCGCATTTCCTTGAGCGACATGTAGGAGACGATCTTCACGTCATCGCCAAGCGCGGCGACCAGCCGCTCGCGCTCTTCGTTGGAAAGCTTGAGCCGCCGCGCCAGCGCGCGCGCGCTTTCCTGATCCGGCAGCGCCGATGCAACGCGCGTCATCGGGTCGACTGGCAGCAACAACTCCGCGTCCAGCCGCACCAGCGCGTCGAGGCGCTGCTCATGGCTCATTTCCGGCAGCGCTCGCGCACGCACCTCGATCGCGCTCATGCCTTCCCAGGCCGCGCGCGGATCGGGTGCGGCGAGCAGCTTCTTGGTTTCCTTCCAGATGCGCTCGGCAGAGAGCGCGTCGAGGCCGGCGACGAGATCGGCGCAAGCGGAGAGTCCGTGCGGGTCGAGCGGGCCCTTCGCGTACCAGGCGTTGAAACGGAAAAAACGCAGGATACGGAGATAATCTTCCTTGATGCGCTGGTGCGCGTCGCCGATGAAAATCACCCGCCCGACGCGCGCGTCCTCGAGGCCCCCGCCAGTGGGATCGTGAATATCTCCGGACGCGTCGGCATAGAGCGCGTTCATGCGGAAATCGCGGCGCTCTGCGTCCTCCTCCCAATTCTCGGTGAACGCCACCGTGGCGCGGCGGCCGTCGGTGCTGACATCGCGGCGAAGCGTGGTGACTTCGAACGGTTTATGATTCACCACCACCGTCACCGTGCCGTGCTCAATGCCGGTCGGATGGGCGGCGAAACCGGCTTGCGTCGCGATCTCGGTGACTTGGTCGGGCGTCAGCTGCGTGGCGATGTCGATGTCATCAACGGGGCGGCCCATCAAAGTGTTGCGCACGCAACCGCCGACAAAACGTGAGCTGTCCGCGCGTGCGCCTTCGAGCGCTGCGATGAGGGCTTGGGTTGCTGGTGCCTTGAGCCAGGGCGCGTGGGGGATTGCGGCGGTCATTAGCGCTTGTCTTCGGTCGGCGTCAGGGCGCCCTTCCTGCAGCGTTTGGCGACTTCGTTGGCGATCCGCCGGATAGTTGCACTCTCGCCAAGAATGGACAGACCCACATAAGTTTCCGCTTCAACCACAATGACCTCGTCACCGACTAAGAACGCGGTTGTTTCTATCTCCTGGGAGCCGCCCATGCTCCATTCTCCGCTCGTTCGATACGCGCCGATCTCTGTAAGAACAGATCGAAGGCTAGTGCGCAGAAGTTCGTCGTGCTCGGCTCCAAGCAAAACTCGCTCCAACGCATGGTCGCTGTCAGAGGCCAACGTTAGGAGTCCAAACTGCTGTTACCATCTCACTCCCCGCGCGCCGTTATCGCGATACGGCGTTGTACGATCCGCGCTTGCAGGCGCTCGTTCACCATAGCGGACAATTTCGCCGGCAGTAGGCCCATAATCACGCTTGCGGGCCCTTGCCCCGGCAACGGGCGCAAATCCGGTCCGGGCCAAAGGAAGCTGTTGAGTTCGCTCACAACGATCCACTGCCGCTCATCATCGAGACCGACACGGCGGCACGTGGCGCGCGGGATTTCAAGCGCATCGCTCAGGTCCGTTGGCGGCGCATGTGTGATTGGAACGACGATAACCCGGATATCGCTTCCCTCGCGCCGCTGCGCCACCACGATCACCGCCGGCCGATCCTTTTGCCCTTCTTCCAGCCCGGCATCGGCTTCGCGCTTCCACAGATAGGCATAGCGAATAATCTGCCCGACCTGCGGTGCAGGCCATGTCACGCTTTACGCTCGGCGAGTTCCTTGTCGAACTTGGCCGCCTCAGGCGTCGGCGCGCTTTCCTTCAGCGCCGTCAGCAATTCATCGGCCTCGTCCGCGCTCAATTCGTCCACCACCAGCACCTGCCGATCCCGGCGCTTGAGCCGCTCGTATTCACGCACGCTCATGATCACCAGGCTCGGCTCACCATGGGCGGTAATCGTAACCGGCTGCGCCTGGGCGAGCCTCTGGTAGCGGCCGGGCTGGCGCTGAAAATCCTTGGCCGAGACCGTTGATTCTGGCGTCCTGTGTGATGACATATGCGAATAGTACGTCTTTTTCGTATAATCGTCAAGGTTGGGTCAAGCGCACTTCGGCTTCTTCTTAGCTGACTTCCCCTCATTCAGCGCCGCGGCGGCGCGGATCAGCGCTTTGAACGCCGCCGCATCGATCCTGTCGCCTTCGCGGATATCGATCGCGCGGCGCGCATTGCCGTCGAGGCTCGCATTGAACAGGCCGGCCGGATCGTTCAACGCAGCGCCGTTAGCGAATGTGAGCTTCACCTTGTCCTTGTAGGTTTCGCCGGTGCAGATGAGGCCGGCATGCGACCATGCTGGAACGCCTGAAGGGTTCGACGGCTTCTTCCATTTCACCTCTTCAACCACGTCCGGGCAAGCTTCGCGGATGAGAGCGCGCGCTCGCGCCAGCGCCTCTCCGCGCCAATCGCCAAGCTCAGCCATACAAGCGCTCCCATAGCGCCCGGATCATGCCCGCGGTGGCGCCCCAGATTTCCCGACCGTCGTGGGGCATGGCGTAATAGGCGCGGGTCTTGCCGCGCCAGACGCCCTCGCGCCGCTCGTGGTTGGCCGGGTCCATCAGGAACGCCAGCGGGGTTTCGAACACCTCGGCCACTTCGCGCGGATCGAGCCTCAGTTCAAAGCCCGGTTCAACGAAACCGACAATAGGCGTCACGGTAAAGCCAGTGCCGGTATTGTAGCGGTCCCAGGCGCCCAGCGGCTCGATGAAGCGCCGCGCCAGGCCGATCTCCTCCTCGGTTTCACGCAATGCGGTTTCGAGCGGGGAGGCGTCGTCGGCGTGCACGCGTCCCCCCGGAAACGATACCTGCCCCGGATGCGCCGGCGTTTCGTGCGCGCGCTGCGTCAATAACATGGTCCAGCCGTTCGGGCGACGCACGATCGGGGCGAACACCGCGGCCGGCTGGAGCGGCGCGGGCAGATCGGTCCAGTCCGGATTCAAGTCACGGTCGGAGCGCTCTGCCACGCCCGTATTGATCCGATCCATCGGATCGAGCCGCGTACGCAAACGCGTTTCGATATCGGATTGGTCAAGCAACAATGGGATTCCTGCGAGATTGCGGCAGTGGCAAACGCCCCTCCCCCCAACGGGGGGAGGGTAGGGAGGGGG
>DPWD01000133.1:0-197 GCA_003526465.1 Hyphomonadaceae bacterium | reverse complement strand
ACCCCCGCCCCCAGGGGCGGGGGACGCAGTGCTGCACAATTTCGCACTCAAGGGAAAAAGGGATGCCCCACCATGCAACTCGTACAACTCACCCGCCTCGCGGCGCGATGCTGATTGCGCCGGCGCCGCTGCGCGCCATCACGCCGGGACGGTACATGTCCTCGACTTGCGCCGCCGGCATGGTGAAGCGCCCCGGC
>DPWD01000029.1 GCA_003526465.1 Hyphomonadaceae bacterium | reverse complement strand
CTTGGGCAAAGATGCAGGAAATAGAGGCGCAAGGCGGCATTGTCGCGGCGCTGCAATCGGGCGCCTTGCAGAGGGCGGTCGCGGAGGCGCGCGCCACGCGCCAAGCCGCGTTCGCCCGGCGCAAGGAGACGATCACCGGGGTGACGGATTTTCCGCTGCTGGGGCAAGAGCCGCCGCAAGTCTTGAACCGCCGGCGTCTCGCCGGCGGGGATTCCGGTGGTCCACGCTTGGTCTATATTCGCTGGGCTGAACCGTTTGAAATCTTGCGGGAGCACGGCGAGCTTGCCGGCGGCAAGGTTTTCTTCGCCAATCTCGGTACGCTCGCCGCCTTCAGTCCCCGCGCGCAATTCGCACGCAATCTGTTCGCCGCCGGCGGCATTGCGAGTATCGGCGAGGAAGCGCCCTATCCATCGCGCGAAGCGATGATCGACACCTTCGAGAGCAGTGGCGCGCGCGTGGCGGTCATTTGCGGCGCCGACGCGGCATATGCCGAAGAAGCAGAAAACGCGGCGCAAAGGCTGAAGGCTGCACGTTGCGATTGGGTTGTGCTCGCCGGCAAGCCCGGTGAGCGCGAACACGTGCTGCGTGCGGCCGGCGTGGATCAGTTCGTGTTCGCGGGGCAGGATGCGCTGAAGGAACTTGAGACGCTGCACGCCGCGCTGGGGATTGCCGCATGACCCTCCTCGACTTCTCCAAAATTGCACTGGACACGCACATCGCCGCCACTCCGGCGCCCGCCGGCGAGCCTTGGCTCACGCCCGAGGGCATCGCGGTGAAGCGCAATTACGTCAGCGCCGATCGCGCCGGGCTCAATTTCGTCGATGGCTATCCGGGTCTCGCGCCTTTTGGTCGCGGCCCCTACCCCACCATGTACGTGCAGCACCCCTGGACGATCCGCCAGTACGCGGGTTTTTCGACCGCAGAAGATTCCAACGCCTTCTACCGCCGCAATCTTGCACACGGCCAGCGCGGACTTTCCATCGCCTTCGATCTCGCCACGCACCGTGGTTACGATTCAGATCATCCGCGCGTGGTTGGCGATGTCGGCATGGCGGGCGTCGCCATCGATTCCATCCTCGACATGCGCACTTTGTTCGACGGCATCCCGCTCGACCAAATGAGCGTGTCCATGACCATGAACGGCGCCGTGCTGCCGATCATGGCGCTCTATATCGTCGCCGGCGAAGAGCAAGGCGTTTCCCACGCCAAGCTCTCGGGAACGATCCAGAACGACATCCTCAAAGAATTCATGGTGCGCAACACCTTCATCTATCCGCCCAAGCCCTCGATGCGCATTGTCTCCGACATCTTCACCTACACCGCGCGCGAAATGCCGAAGTTCAACTCCATATCGATCAGCGGCTATCACATGCAAGAAGCAGGCGCGACGGCCGATCTGGAGCTTGGCTACACGCTTGCCGACGGCGTCGAGTACGTCCGCGCCGGGATTGCTTCGGGACTCGACATCGATGCGTTCGCGCCGCGGCTTTCGTTCTTCTGGGCCATCGGCATGAACCCGTTCATGGAAATCGCCAAATTGCGCGCGGCGCGCATGCTCTGGACCAAGCTCATGCGCGCGTTCGGCCCAAAGGACGACAAATCGCTGGCTTTGCGCACGCATTGCCAAACCTCCGGCTGGTCGCTCACCGCGCAGGATGTGTACAACAATGCCGTCCGCACTTGCGTCGAGGCCATGGCTGCGGCCTATGGCGGCACGCAATCGCTGCACACCAATTCGCTGGACGAAGCCTTGGCGCTCCCCACCGACTTTTCCGCCCGCATCGCCCGCAACACGCAAATATTGCTGCAGCAAGAAGCGGGCGTTTGCCGCCCCGCCGATCCGTGGGGTGGCTCGTATTATGTCGAGCGCCTCACCGCCGATCTCGCCGCCAAGGCTTGGGCGCATATCGAGGAGGTGGAGAATCTCGGCGGCATGTCGGAGGCCATCGGCCAGGGTTTGCCGAAGGCGCGCATCGAGGAAGCCGCCGCCCGCACGCAGGCGCGCATCGACACCGGCCATCAAACCATCGTCGGCGTCAACAAGTACAAGCTGGACGAGAAAGAAGACCTGCCGGTGCTGAAGGTCGACAATGCCAAGGTGCGGGCGATGCAACTGGAAAAGCTGGCGCGGCTGAAGGCGGAGCGAAAGCAGGCGGAGGTGGACGCGGCGCTTGTAGCCTTGGAGCGCGCGGCCTCCGGCCGCGCAAGCGTCGCCGGAGGCGACGCGCTCCAGGCATCGCGCGCCTCAAGCCGCCTTCTTGTCGCTCTTGCCGTTGAACAGAAAATCGTTGCCGTCGTAGCTCACGCGCACGCGGTCGCCGTCTTTCGCCGCGCCTTCCAGGATCAGACGCGCAAGCGGGTCTTGCACGTCCTTCTGGATCACGCGTTTCAAGGGCCGCGCGCCCCAGGCGGGATCGTAGCCGCGCTTGGCGAGTTCGCTCTTGGCGCGTTGATCCAGCTCGATGCTCATGTTCCGCGCCGCCAGCAGCTTCTCCAGCCGCTTCAGCTGGATATCGACGATGGCGCCCATTTGCGCGCGCTCGAGCCGCTTGAACAGGATGATCTCGTCGATGCGGTTCAAGAATTCCGGCCTGAACCGCGCGCGTACTTCGTTCATCACCGGCCCGCGCACGTCTTCAACATCGGCGCCTTCGGGTTGTTCGGCCAAATATTGCGCGCCGGCGTTCGAGGTCATGATCAGGATGACGTTCTTGAAGTCGACCGTGCGGCCCTGGCCGTCGGTCAAGCGCCCATCGTCGAGCACCTGCAGCAGCACGTTGAACACGTCCGGGTGGGCCTTTTCGATCTCGTCGAACAGGATCACCTGGTAGGGCCGGCGCCGCACCGCTTCGGTGAGCGCCCCGCCCTCTTCGTAGCCGACATAGCCCGGAGGCGCGCCGATCAGGCGCGCGACCGAGTGCTTCTCCATGTATTCCGACATATCGACGCGCGTCATGGCGTGCTCGTCGTCGAACAAGAACTCCGCCAGCGCCTTGGTAAGTTCGGTTTTGCCGACGCCCGTCGGCCCCAGGAACATGAACGAGCCGAT
>DPWD01000149.1:663-4534 GCA_003526465.1 Hyphomonadaceae bacterium | reverse complement strand
GACCAGAGCACGATCAGACGATCGGCCTCGGCGGCGGCGCCGTTCAGCGTCTCGATAGCGCGGCGCTCAACTGGGACGCCCACGCCCGCAAGGCGGCGCACGGCGATCTCCGCGAGCGCTTTGGTGTCGGCGGCGTGGGTCAGAATGATTCGTTCGATCATGGGAGGCGAAGCTCGCGCGCAAGGGCGGCAATACAAGCGAAATGCCCGCATTTGAGCGCTCCGGGGCGCATGGCGCCCATTCGCTGGGCGCGGCGCCTCAATAAGCGCCACCCCATGCGCGACATCTGCGATCGTGAAGGACGGCGATCAGGCCTTGGCGCGGGCAAAGTGTGACTCCGCTGGCGCTGATATCCGAAAACGCGAGCGGCCGTTTTGGGGCCAGCCCGGCTCGGATCGCCACAATCCTACGGTCGGCATGAACAACCCAGTGCTGCCGCTCGGCATGCTGCACCTGCAAAGGCCAGAGATCGGCGGAATCTGCCGCTCGCGCGTTCAGCGCCGCGCCGCCTGCCAACACGGCGGGCGGCGCAGGCCTTGGGGCTATTGCTTCTCTACCATGGTGACGATTTGGGGTTCGATTGCACTCTTGAGTTCGAATGACACGCGATCGCCCACGGCAATGCCTTGCAGGATTGCACCGTCCTCGGCGCGGAATTGCATCGACATCGCCGGCCAGTTGATGGCGGCGATCGGCTCGTGATCGAGCGAGATCGTGCCGGCCGCCGCATCGATTGCGGTGACCGTGCCTGTGGAGCGGATTGGACCGGCGACCGCGGCCGGCTCGTTTGCCTCCATTGTGTCCATGCCTTCCTTGGCGGGCGCGGCCGTTTCCTGTGAACAGGCCGCGGCAATCATCGCGAGCGCGCCTGAGGCTGCGAGTGCGATCAATTTCCCCTTCATAGTGTTTCTCCTGCTTGCTTGCCGATCCGAACTTGCGACGAAGCGGGCGCTTGGCGCCCAAGGCCGCGGCGGCGGACCAGCAAATACGCCGCGGGAATGACAAACAGAGAGAGCAGCGGCGCCGTCAACATGCCCCCGACCATGGGCGCGGCGATGCGGCGCATCACTTCGGCGCCGGCGCCGCCGGTGAACAGGATCGGAAACAGACCCGCCAGGATGACGGCGACCGTCATCGCCTTGGGACGCAAGCGGAGCAGCGCGCCTTCGCGCACCGCTGCTGCGACGATTTCCGGCATCAGCGCGACGCCGCGCTCTTCGCGCTCCTTGAGCGCGTTCTTCAGATAGATCAGCATGACGACGCCGAACTCGGCGGCGAGACCCGCCAGCGCGATAAAGCCCACCGCCACCGCGACAGAGAAGTCGTATCCCAATGCATAGACGAGCCACACCCCGCCGGTAAGCGCGAAGGGCAGCGAGACCATTACAATCGCCGCTTCGTCGAGGCGGCGGAAGATGAGATAGAGCAGCATGAAAATGATCATGATGGTTGCCGGCCCCACAATCGTCAGCCGCTCGGCGGCGCGTTGCAAATATTCGAACTGCCCAGAATAGGCGAGGCTCACTCCGGGCGGCAATGTCACCTGGCTGGCCACGGCGCGGCGCAGATCGGCCACCACGGAGGCGAGATCGCGTCCGCGCACGTCGACATAGACGTAAGCCGACAGCCGCCCGTCCTCGCTGCGGATCATGGCGGGACCATCGGCAATGGTGAGGGTGGCGACTTCCCCGAGCGTGAGGCGCAGGCCCGCCTCCGTCACAATCGGCAACGCGATCAGCCGCTCCAGGCTGTCGCGCACCTCGCGCGGGTAGCGCAAGCTGATCGGATAGCGCGCACGCCCGTCGATCACTTCGCCGATATTTTCCCCGCCAATAGCGCCGGAGACGATTTCCTGCGCATCGGCGATGTTGAGCCCGTAGCGCGAGGCGGCGAAGCGATTGATCTCGACATCGACATAGCGCCCGCCCGACAGGCGTTCGGAAATCGCCGAAGAGACGCCGCGCACATCGCGCGCCGCCGCTTCGATGGCGCGCGCGGCGGTGTCGATAGAGGCCAAATCCGGCCCGCTCACCTTGATGCCGATCGGGCTCTTGACGCCGGTCGCCAGCATGTCGATGCGGTTTCGGATCGGGGGGACCCAGACATTGGTGAGGCCGGGCACGCGGACTGCGCGATCGAGTTCCTCGATGATGCGTTCTGGCGTCATGCCGGGGCGCCACTGGGCGCGCGGCTTCAATTGGATCGTGGTCTCGAACATCTCCAGCGGCGCGGGATCGGTCGCGGTCTCGGCGCGGCCTGCCTTGCCGAACACGCTCTCCACCTCCGGCACGGTGCGGATCAGCCGATCGGTCACTTGCAGCAGATCGGAGGCCTCCGCCGCCGAAAGGCCCGGCAGCGCCGTCGGCATGTACAAGAGATCGCCTTCATCCATCATCGGCATGAATTCGCCGCCCAGACGCGAGAGCGGGAGCGCCGTGGTGGCGGAGGCGAGCGCGGCAATGAGCAGGATGAGCTTCGGCTTGGCCAACGTGAAATCGATCGCCGGCCGATAGAGGGCGGCCAGGAAGCGGTTGATGGGGTTGGCGTCTTCGTGCGGAATCTTGCCTCTGATCCAGAACCCCATCAGCACCGGGATCAAGGTTACGGCGAGCGCGGCCGAGGCCGCCATCGCATAAGTCTTGGTGAAGGCGAGCGGCGCGAACAGCCGCCCTTCCTGCGCCTGCAGAGTAAACACCGGCACGAACGAGAGCGTGATGATCAAGAGGCTGAAGAACAGCGCCGGACCCACTTCGACCGATGCGTCGGTGATGACGCGCCAATGCTCGGCGCCTTGCGGCATCTCGCCGTCACGCTCTTCGCGCCATCGCTCCAGCTTCTTGTGCGCGTTCTCGACCATGACGATGGCGGCGTCAACCATGGCCCCGACGGCGATGGCGATGCCGGAGAGCGACATTATGTTGGCGTCGACGCCCTGCAGGCGCATGATTAGGAAGGCGGTGGCGACGCCGAGCGGCAGCGTGACGATGGCGACCAGCGCCGAGCGCAGATGGAACAGGAAGAGCGCGCAGACCAGCGCGACGACGATGAATTCCTCGCCGAGCTTATGGGTGAGGTTCTCGATGGCGCGGTCGATCAGCTGCGAGCGGTCGTAAGTTGTGACAATCTCGACGCCCGCTGGAAGGCTGCGCTTGAGTTCGTCCAGCCGCGTGCGCACGGCTTCAATCACTTCGCGCGCATTCGCGCCGGCGCGGATCACCACCACGCCGCCGGCGACTTCGCCTTCGCCATTGAGTTCGGCGATGCCGCGGCGCATTTCCGGGCCGATCTGCACCCAGGCGATGTCGCCCAAGGTGACGGGAACCCCGCTGGCGCCAAGGCCCAACGGAATGGCGTTGAAGTCTTCCATGGTGCGCAGATAGCCGGAGGCGCGCACCATGTGCTCGGCCTCGCCCATCTCGACGACCGCGCCGCCGGCCTCCTGGTTGGCCCCGCGCACCGCTTCGGCGACGCGGCCTTGCGAAACGCCGTAAGCGGCCATGCGCTCGGGGTCGAGCACGATCTGGTATTGGCGCACCATGCCGCCGATCGAGGCCACTTCGGCCACGCCCGACACGGTTTTCAGTTCGAAGCGCAGCAGCCAATCTTGCAGACTGCGCAATTGACCGAGATCGTGGCGGCCGGTGCGATCGGTCAGCGCATATTGATAAACCCATCCGACGCCGGTGGCGTCGGGTCCGAGCGTGGAGCGCGCACTCGCCGGCAAGCGACCCTGCACTTGGTTGAGATATTCGAGCACGCGCGAGCGCGCCCAATAGAGGTCGGTGCCGTCCTCGAAGATGACGTAGACGAAGCTGTCGCCGAAAAAGGAATAGCCACGCACCGTGCGTGCGCCCGGCACGGAGAGCACAGT
>DPWD01000149.1:227-637 GCA_003526465.1 Hyphomonadaceae bacterium | reverse complement strand
CTGCACGTCGGAGAGATCGGGAAGCGCATCGACTGGCGTCGTGCGCACCGCCATCGCCCCGGCGACGGCGAGCGCAAGCGTCGCCAGCACGACCAGGAAACGGTTGGCCACCGACCAGCGGATGATTGCTGCGATCATCTGGGCGCTCCGGTCTTGCTGATCTCCTCGACGACATAAGTCTCGCCGTTCTGCCGGAAGCGGAACGCCACCTGATCTCCGACGCGAAGACCTGTCGCGAGNNTGAGGCTTGCGACCGGTCCGTGTGCGATCGTGATGCTGGCCGCGCTCAAAGCCGTCACGCGGCCGGACGCGGTATGGAATGTCGCGCCCGCTTCGTCGGGCGCAACGCTCGACGCTTGCAACCGCTCCAGCGCGCCCGAGAGGCTCGCTTCCGAGTCGATCAGGAATTG
>DPWD01000149.1:0-172 GCA_003526465.1 Hyphomonadaceae bacterium | reverse complement strand
TCATTGGCGACGATGACCATCGTCCGCGTTCCCGTGCGGATCACAGCTTCTGTCGGCACGACCAGCGCCGGGCGCGCGTCGGCGTCTTCGATCCGCACTTGCGCCGTCATGCCGGGGCGCAAGCGGCCTTGGCGGTTGTCGAGGGCAAGGCGCACTTCGATCGTGCGCGTCG
>DPWD01000245.1 GCA_003526465.1 Hyphomonadaceae bacterium | reverse complement strand
TGGGCGCGGCGTTCGGGTGGCGCGCGGCGCTGAATTTCACCGATGCCGAAATCGGCGGCCTCAGGCCGGCGCAGGCGCCGGAGTGGAGCGCGTCCGGCGGGTTCGATTGGCGCTTTGGCAATGGCGCCACGATCGCGGCGGACATTGTTCATGAAAGCGAGCGCTTCGAAGACGATCTCAATTCACGCCGGCTTGCGCCCGCAACGATCGTGGATTTGCGCTTGGAGCAAGAGCTGACGGCGACGCTCTTTGTTTACGCCGCGGTAGACAACGCGCTCGACGCAGCCGTCGAAACCGCTGAGTCCGCCGATGGCGTCGAGAGCTTTGGCGCGCCCCGAACCGCGCGTCTGGGGCTGCGTGTGCGGCTTCCATAGGGCTTGCCCGAAGTGGGCGCTGACGCACATGCCGACATCACGATGACTGCCAATTCACCTGCAGCGCGCAACGATACCTCATGCCTCCAGTTCTTCGATGGCGTTCTCGCTCTGCATTGACGGCGAAAAATTCGTGGACAGGCAGTCCACATCCACGTGCGCGACAAGGCTGGACAGGACAATCCGCACCAAGTCTGGCAATCCGCGTGCGCCGGTCTTGCCGTAGATTCGCTTGGAATAATTGCGCGCGGTTTCGAGGGTAAGGCCCAATTCGCTGGCGGCTTCGGCGAGGTTCTTGCCGTTGGCCACAGCAATGGCGAGGCGCGCTTCTTTCGGCGATAAGGAGTATTTCCGCTCGAAATAGCGCGCCTGGTTCGCGCCCAGCGGGTGGTGCGTGCGTGTCAGGGTTCCAACACGAGCGGTGCTTGCAATCGCCGGCGCAGAAAGGGGGAGCGCCGCAAATTCCGCATCTGCGCCGCAAAACAGCTTTGCGTCGCCTCGACGCGGTTGGTTTGCCCCGAACTGGGCCAAGGTATGCGCCTCGTCAGCTGCGGGCGCGCATGGCCAGGTCACGCTGCCCTGCGCTAGGACGCACCCTGCTCTGTCGTGGAGCCGCCAGGAAATTCCCGCGCTGGCGAGCGCGTGTTCCATGAATGTCGCCCGCATACGCTCGCGCTCAAGCAAAGCGAAGTTCTCCAAGGCTATCTGGACGTGCGGCGCCAAGGAGGAGAGGAGCGCGCTGTCAGCTGCCGAGAAATCATCTGTTGCGCGGAATACGGTCAGCCAGGCGCTCCATCCTTCTGTCTTGGCGACGCGAACCGCTCTGGCGTGACGCGGTTCATGTGCTCCATCGCGAGCGTCGGAGAACTCCTCGTGCGAATAGACCCGTCCAGGACGTAGATTGCGAAGGGTCTCCAACGGCCAAGTAGACAGCGCAGGCCGTCCGCTCTCTCGCCGTGGCGCGGCGGAAAACGCCCAGCGGGCAGCGTCGCCGATCTCGTCGTGACAGATCAAGAGTTCGGCCTCGTCGGCTGCGCAGCAGGCCGCGAGCTGACCCAGAAAATCGCTCCACGGCGGCGTTCGCCGCCCTCCCCGATGAAGAGAAGCCAGAAGATCCACGTGTTCAGGGCGGGATAGCGCCACAGTAATACTCCCATATGGGATGTAACGCTAATACCTGATCCATCGTGTTTTTACAAGATGGAACCATTTGGGAGGTTTTTGCCTTGCCGACCTATGGCAGGGTTTGATGCGGCGGCGAGGAGACGCTGTTGATGGGCCACGCACTTACACACCTGGAGCGGCTTGAGGCCGAGAGCATCCACATCATGCGCGAGGTGGTTGCCGAGGCAGAGCGCCCGGTGATGCTCTATTCGGTCGGCAAGGACTCGGCAGTGATGCTGCGCTTGGCGCGGAAGGCGTTCTTTCCGTCGCCGCCGCCGTTTCCGTTGCTGCATGTCGATACGACCTGGAAATTCCAGGAAATGTACGCGCTGCGAGACCGCATGGCGCGTGAGAGCGGCATGGAGCTGCTTGTCTATCACAACCCCGAGGCCAAGGAGCGCGGCATCAACCCATTCGATCACGGTGCGTTGCACACCGACATGTGGAAGACAGAAGGGCTGAAGCAGGCGCTCGACAAGTGGGGCTTCGACGCTGCATTCGGCGGCGCCCGACGCGACGAAGAAAAAAGCCGCGCCAAGGAGCGCATCTTCTCTTTCCGCACGGCCAGTCACGCCTGGGACCCGAAGAACCAGCGCCCCGAACTATGGAATCTTTACAACGCCAGGAAGAACAAGGGCGAGAGCATCCGTGTGTTTCCAATTTCGAATTGGACCGAACTCGATGTCTGGCAATACATCCAGCTCAACGATGTGCCGATCGTGCCGCTTTATTTTGCCGCGCCACGCCCGACCGTGAAGCGCGACGGCTTGCTATTGATGGTCGACGACGATCGTTTTCCGTTGAAAGCGGGCGAGGCGCCGGAAATTCGCTCGATCCGTTTCCGCACGCTCGGATGCTATCCGCTGACGGGCGCGGTCGAAAGCCAAGCGCAAACGCTGTCGCAGGTGATCCAGGAGACATTGCTGACAACTACCTCCGAGCGCCAAGGGCGCGCCATCGACAAGGACGCCGGCGGGGCCGGCATGGAAAAGAAAAAGCAGGAGGGCTATTTCTGATGGCCCGCGCTAAGTCCAAGCCCGCAATCTACAAGACCGACGCGCTCGTCGCCGAGGATATCGACTCCTACCTGGAGCAGCATCGGCACAAAACCATGCTGCGCTTCATCACCTGCGGCAGCGTCGACGACGGGAAATCTACGTTGATCGGGCGGCTGCTCTACGATTCGAAGATGATCTTCGAAGACCAGCTCGCCGCGCTTGAGGCCGATTCCAAACGCATTGGAACACAGGGGCAGGAGATCGATTTCGCACTGCTGGTCGATGGTTTGGCGGCCGAACGCGAGCAGGGCATTACTATCGATGTCGCCTATCGCTTCTTCTCGACCGAGAAGCGCAAATTCATCGTCGCCGACACGCCCGGTCACGAGCAATACACCCGCAACATGGTCACGGGCGCCTCGACGGCGGATTTGGCGGTGATCTTGATCGATGCGCGCAAGGGCGTGCTGACGCAGACGCGCCGCCATTCCTATTTGGTTCACCTGATCGGCATTCGCCACGTTGTGCTGGCCGTCAACAAGATGGATCTGGTCGGCTATTCGCAAGAAGTGTTCGACAAAATCGTCGCCGATTACGCCCGGTTCGCCAAGAGCATTGGTTTCGCCGCCTTCACGCCCTTGCCGATTTCGGGTTTTAGAGGCGACAACATCGCGGCCGCGCCTTCGGCAAACACGCCCTGGTACCAAGGCCCCAGCCTCATACACTTGCTCGAAACCGTCGAATTGGATGCAGCAGCCAGCCAAGCCAAGCCGTTTCGCATGCCGGTGCAATGGGTCAACCGCCCGGATTTGGATTTCCGCGGGTTTTCTGGGTTGATCGCGTCGGGTTCGGTGAAGCCCGGCGATGGCGTGGTCGTGCTGCCGTCGGGCAAGACCTCATCGGTGGCGCGCATCGTCACGATGGACGGCGACCTCCCGGAAGCGGCCGCGGGGCAGGCGGTGACCTTGTGCCTGGCCGACGAGGTCGATTGCAGCCGCGGCGACGTTATCGCCATCGCCGACCAACCGCCCCAGGCCGCCGACCAGTTCGAAGCGACGCTGGTGTGGATGGGCGAAGAAGAGATGCTGCCCGGGCGGGCCTATTGGCTCAAACTTGGCGCGCAAACGGTGAGCGCCACTGTGCAAGCGCCGAAATACAAGATCAATGTCAATACGCTGGAGCATTTGGCGGCGAAGACGTTTGACTTGAACGCCATCGGCGTCGCCAATGTATCGACCGATCGTCCTGTTGTGTTCGAGGCTTACGCGGACAGTCGAACCTTGGGCGGCTTCATCCTGATCGACAAACTCACCAACGCCACCGTCGCGGCGGGCATGCTGCATTTCTCGCTGCGCCGCGCGCAGAACGTGCATTGGCAGCCCATCGACATCGACCGCGCGCGTCATGCGGCGATGAAAAACCAGAAGCCCGCATTGCTTTGGTTCACCGGCCTGTCGGGCGCCGGCAAGTCGACTATCGCCAATCTGGTTGAGAAGAAGTTGGCGCGCATGAACCGCCACACATTCTTGCTTGACGGCGACAATGTGCGCCACGGGCTCAACCGCGACTTGGGCTTCACCGAGGCCGACCGAGTGGAGAACATCCGTCGTGTCGGCGAGGTCGCCAAGTTGATGACCGACGCGGGTCTGATCGTGATCGCGGCGTTCATTTCGCCGTTTCGGTCCGAGCGCCAAATGGTGCGCCAATTGATGGCGCCGGGCGAGTTCCTCGAAGTGTTTATCGACACGCCGTTGGCGGAAGCCGAGGCGCGGGACGTGAAGGGGCTTTATAAGAAAGCGCGCGCCGGCAAGTTGCGCAATTTCACGGGCATCGACTCACCCTACGAGCCGCCGCTCAATCCCGAGATCCGCATCGACACCGCCAAACTGACGCCCCAGGAGGCGGCGGATCAAATCGTCTCGAGGTTTATCCCATGAGAGCGAGCGCGGACTTAAGGGTGGGCGCGCGGCTTCAGAGCGTCAGCGTCCCTCGACGCGGACGGCTGCGCGGGCGACGTGTGCCGGTCGCGACGCGCGACCCCGGCGGACAAGTTTCTGCGCGCAATCGAAGGCGCGCGGCGAAGCGAACACACCGGTGGAGTTGCACGGCGTATCCACGATGTGAATGTGCGTCATGTCATGGATCGACGAAAAGCCCGGGGCACTGCACGCGCGCGCAAGGCGATCCGCGATCGCGGCGTTAACGGGCGCCCTGACTGAGTTGGGCGACAGCCAACCCAACGACCATGATGACCAAACCAATGGAGCGCTGGGCAGTCAGTAACCTCTGGACGGCCCCAAAGAGCGCAAAGTGATCGACTGCTGCGGAGGTGAAGATCTGCGCCACCATCACAAACAGGATCGCGTTCCCAACCCCGAAGCGCGGGGCGAGCATCGTGATGCTGAGGACGTAGAACCCCACAATCAGCCCGCCCAGGAACAAGTGCGGCGGCGCGGTGGCGAGGGCGCCGGCGCCCCGGCCACCCGACGCAAGCGCTATCGTCGCATTGAACAGGAAGCCGACGAGAAACAGCACCGATGCGGCGATCGCCGGACTGCCCGTGGCGCGCGCAAGGCCTGCATTCAAGATCGCCATAACAGGGATCAGCGCGCCCGCGGCGAGCGCCCACAATGCATACCCGGCATAGGCCATCACAATGGCGCGCCGAAAATGAGCCGCTGGTAGCTCGCCAGAAGGTCCGGCTTTTCGATGGAGCCATGGTGGTGCAATTGACGCCACTTGAGATCGCGACGGACGAACCAGCGCGTCGTGCGAATGGCGAGGTGGAGTTCTTCTTCGCCAACCTGGCACAGGCCGCGCTCTCGTCCGACGAACAGGGACCAGTCCTCGCCTTGCTGCTGCGTGTAATCGTAAAACTCGACCGTCACGCGCGCAGGCCCGTTGAAGAGCTTGTCATAGCCCGCGCGAATATCTTCCCAGCCGCGCCGAATGCCGCCGATCGGATTGTCCATGCTCGGCTCGTCGCCGCTTAGCCAATTGCCCTCAAGGCCAGGCAGGTCGCTATGGTTGAAGCACTGGTAGAACTCCACCAGCGCATTGAAGGCACCGTTGTCTCCTCGCAGAGACTGATCGCCGTTCACGGGTTCCTGGACCGGATTCATCGTCCGCATCTCCTATTCTCCGCGCAGCCGGCGCGTGGTGACGGGTTCGCCGGCTATGCCCCAACTGTCGGCGTCGATCTCTTCGATGATCACATGCGTGGTCGCCGGGTTCTTTCCGAGCACGTCCACAAGCAGCTGCGTGACGCCTTGTATGATCCGCGCCTTTTGCGCAGGGGTCGCGCCCTCGCGGGTGATGGTGACGGTCACAAGCGGCATGAGGTCACCATGTCTCCGCGAAGGGCCGCAGGTCGCATTCGAAGGTCCAGGCCGAGGGCGGCTGGTGCACGAGTGCAAAGGCGGCGGCGGCGATGTCGTGCGGCATGCAGAAGAAGCTCTCGTCGCGGTCGGCGAGTTTGGCGCGCATTAGCGGCTCGCCAACCACGGCGTCGATGACGAGCAACCCAACATGAACCCCGCGCGGCCCGTAGGCGCGCGCAAGTGATTCCGTGAGCAAGCGTTGGGCGCCTTTGGCAGCGGCGAACGCCGCCGTTTGTGCGCCGCCACGGCGCGAAGCGGTCGCGCCCACGACCACGATGGCGCCTTGACCCTTCGCCAACATGGCAGGGAGCACTTCGCGCGCCGCCGCGAACAGTCCAAACGCGTTGAGGCGC
>DPWD01000141.1 GCA_003526465.1 Hyphomonadaceae bacterium | reverse complement strand
CGGGCGGCTTATGCAGGGCGCGGATCTGCGCGCGGCGGCGGGGATATCGGGGCCGGCGCGGCGGTGATGTAGCGCCTCGGCTTGAATTGCGGCGAGGCGGTGGACGCGGGTCGGAAACGGGATTTGCGCCGCCGCTGGCCCACGACTAGCCATGGGAAGCACCTAGCCGTTTGTAGGCCTTGAGTGCTTTGCGCCGAACGGCCCGAATCAGCTCGTAAGGAGCATCCCAAAGGCAAGAGGATGACTGGGCTGCGGCTAGGTTCACCATATTCGAAAATTGTGCGCGAGCAATGTGATCGAAGCGACGATGAGCAAAGCGCCCACCGCCAACCATACCAACGCCACTGCCCATTCTTGCGCGCTCGCCTTGCGGCCAACGACCCAAGTGTCTTTCAGAAGAGCGGACATAAAGCTGATGAAAAACCCGATTTCGACCGCTTTGAACAGAAGAGTTTCGCCAGGCTGAAGCGCTGCCGGCGGTGCGAGCGGTGGCACGAAGTTCAGTCCGCTCGCTTCAAGTGCGCCCCTAGAAATCAAATTCAATTGCTGTTGGAAAACAGCCGCGTAGACGTGCAGCGGCGCAAGCTCGTTGAACATTGGGCGCCACAATGAGCGCACCACAAGGAAGACCGCCGGTGCGGCGACCAGGAAAAAGGTCGCCAGCCACAAATTGTCGAGGATGATCGTGTAGAGGGGCGGTTTGCGGCCTTCCTCCTCGGCGTACCTGCCTTGCACGCCCCAGAGCGCCAATCCCCAGGCGATCAGGATGACGCTGGCTGCGCCCAGCGATATGTATACCAGCCAACGAATCCAATTGGGAAGGTGCGCGCCGCCTGCATACTGCTCATAAAACCTCTCAAGAAGGAGGAGTCCAAAAAACAGGAAACAGAACGCCATGCCGAGCGCGATGCGTCCGCGCGATTGCGAAAACATGTTCCCCGAGCGTTGCCGAAGCCTTGCATTGGTGAACCGGCTTTGTGCCGCCAAGAAGCAGATGATGAACGCCCACGTCAGAACGTCTCGATCTTGAAAGAAGGCCAAGTCCATTGCGCCCCCGAGCTTGCGGCAATAGGGCCGCTAATGAAGGTACAGTGTATTCCGTTGCCTGAGTAGCGAACTCCCGTTCGGCGAAGTTTCAATGCGTCCGCCAGATATTCAGCGTCACGAGCAAGCCCCAAAGTGAAACGAGCCCAGTCGCCGCGATCAGCCCGCGAAGGGCGTAGCCGTGGAACTCCACCGCGTTGATGGCCTGTTGCACCGTGCTGACAGCCGAGACGCCGTAGAAGTTGACAGCCATGCCGCTGTTGAGCGCTGCGAGCACGCCCAGTGTTAGCAGAACATCGAGCGTGCGTGTCCTCGCCCTTGCCTGAACCTGGAAGAACATCAAGATCACGACCAAAACAATGGGCTCAAACAGCCGTTCGGACATTCCGCGCACTTCTGCGAACAGCGATTCCATCAGCACCTGCTGAGCCGCCAAGACAGCGGCGTCTGGTGCCGCGCGCAGTTGTGCAAGGATGCTGTCGCCCGTACGTACATGGTTGAGCAAAGGAATATCCACCATCAGCGACGCCGCAATCAGCAGCAACGCTGCGAACGCTGAACCGAGCCGCGGCATAACTCCTCCTTTTATACTGGACGACGTCGGGAAAGGATGAGAATGGCCAAGCGCCAGGCAGCGCCCAGCACCAGGCCGACTAGAACATTCGTGATGAGCAAGCCGTAGGCGTAGTCCACACTAGCGACCACGCCGCCTGGATCAACGAGCGCGCGGTCGTCAAACCCGCAGCGGAGGTCAATGACCGGAACCGCGTCATCGACGTACACAAGCAGCTTGCTTGCATAATAGCGGAAGATGGCGGTGTTTGCGGTTTGGTCCGCTGGGACATAGTTGTCAGGTCGCAGGAAGGCGCGGTGGACGAATTCGAGCCAGGCGAAATCGGCCCGGTCAAAGGCGTCGAACACGTGCCTGGCAGCGCGCGCGCAGGCCGTGGCCGGCGGCGCAGCCGGGCCGACATACTCATGCTCGAAATAATAGCCTGAGCCGCGGATTTCACTGTAAGGAAGGTTGCGCGCTTCGGCGGCGAGCGAGACCCTCATCGGAATGATGCGCTCGGCCATAATAAGCTGATTGACCGCACGCGCCGGCGTCGCCGGCGAAGCTGCAAGCGCCACGAGCGACAAGAGAAACACTTGCACCAGGCGCTTCTTCTTGTTGACGCTGGCATAAACGATCGGCACGGCGAACATTGCTGTCGCCTGCACGATATAGGCAAGCAGCAGCGCGGTTCTTCCGGTCCTGTCGAAGCTCTCCGTTGGCTGCCCGTCGGCGGCTGCGCGCGCAGCCGCTTCGGCGTTCGATAGAAAAACGCCGCCTAGCCCGATCCAGATGATCCCAATGACAATTACGGCGGTGAGCCCGCGCTCACGCCCGAACAGGTAGGTGAACAGGTAGATAAACACCGCCCATTGCAGCAAGATCGTCGCAGCAGCCACGTGTCGGCCTCCCCGGACGACCGGGCAAGAGCTTGCTCTTTGACTGACCAGCTAGCAAGTGGGTCTCGCTCGCATCAGGCCGGCCACGTCGATTTTGGGCCAAAGCCCCACACCGCTTGCCTCCTGCGCCGCCTCCCCCTATATCCGCGCCTCACTTCGCATGCGGGAGCGGCGGGGCGGTCTGAAAGCGACCGTTTCCTCCATCCGGTCCTAGGAGAAAATTCCTAGGTCTTTCCCGCAGCGGCAAACCGGAAAAGGAACAAATATGGCGCTGCCTGATTTCAGCATGCGTCAGCTCTTGGAAGCTGGCGCGCATTTTGGACACCAGACCCACCGCTGGAACCCGAAGATGGATCGCTACATCTTCGGCGAAAAGTCCAACATCCACATCCTCGATCTCTCGCAAACCGTGCCGCTCTTGCACCAGGCGCTGATGAAAGTGCGCGAAGTCGCCGCTACTGGAGGCCGCGTGCTGTTTGTCGGCACCAAGCGGCAGGCGGCCGAGCACATCAAGGCAAGCGCGCAGCGTTGCGCGCAGTATTTTGTCAATTCGCGCTGGCTCGGCGGCACCATGACCAATTGGCAGACGGTGTCGAAGTCGATCGCGCGGCTGCGTGAGCTGGAGGGCATCGTCAGCGGCGGCGGCGTTGGCCTCACCAAGAAGGAAGTGCTGAACCTGACGCGCGAGCGCGACAAGCTCGACCGTTCGCTGGGCGGCATCGCTTCCATGGGCGGAGTGCCCGACATCATGTTCGTGGTCGACACCAACAAGGAAGCCATCGCCATCAAGGAAGCGCGCAAGCTCGGCATTCCGGTGGTGGCGGTGATCGATTCAAACTGCGATCCCGACGAAGTCACCTACCCGATCCCCGGCAATGACGACGCCGCGCGCGCGATCCAGCTTTATTGCGATCTGATCGCCGACGCCGTGCTCGATGGCCTTACCGAAAGCCAGGTCCGCCGCGGCGCCGATATCGGTGCCGCCGCGCGGCCTCCGGCGGAGCCCGCGGTTGCGCGCGAGCCCGCGCCTTACGTGCCGGTGGAAAGCCCCATCGATGGGCCGTCTGGCGCGAATTACTGAAGAAACAGGAGTGTAGACATGGCGGAAATCACCGCTGCGCTGGTCAAGGACCTGCGCGAAAAGACCGGCGTCGGCATGATGGATTGCAAGAAGGCGTTGGTGGAAACCAATGGTGAGATCGAGGCCGCGGTCGATTGGCTGCGCGCCAAGGGCTTGTCGAAAGCCGCCAAGAAGGCCGACCGCGCCACCGCGGAAGGCATCGTCGCGATCGCCATCGATGGCGGCCAGGGCGCGGTTATCGAACTCAATTCCGAAACCGACTTCGTGGCCCGTAACGCCGACTTCCAGAAAGCTGCCGGCGATTTCGCCAAGCTTGCGCTGAAGGCGTCAAATCACGAATCGCTGCTTGAAGCGGCGCATGGCGGCTCGAAAGTGTCGGATACGGTGACCAATCTGATCGCCACTATCGGCGAAAACATCACGCTGCGCCGCTCGGCGAGCGTGAAGGTTGGGCAGGGCGTGGTGGCCGCTTACGTGCACTCGAAAGTGGACGGCGCCGACAATCTCGGACGCATCGCCGTGCTGGTGGCGCTTGAATCCACCGGCGACAAGGGCACGCTCGAAAGCTTCGGCAAGAAGGTGGCCATGCATATCGCATCGGCTGCCCCGCTGGCGCTGAGCGAGGGTGAAATCGCCGCCGACCGCGTCGAGCGGGAAAAAGCGGTGCTGTCCGAGCAGATCAAGGAAGACCCCAAGGCGCAGGGCAAGCCGCAGCAGGTGTTGGACAAGATGCTCGAAGGGCGCATGCGCAAATTCTTCGAGGAATCGGTGCTCTTAAAGCAGGCCTTCGTGTTGAACCCGGACCAAACCGTGGAGGCTGCGGTCGCGGATGCGGCGAAAGCCGCCGGCGCGCCGGTGGCGGTGAAAGGGTTCGTGCGCTTCGCCGTCGGCGAGGGTGTGGAGAAAAAGACCTCGGACTTCGCCGCCGAAGTCGCCGCGATGACCAAGAAGGACGACTGAGGTTTTCCTCCCCCGCAAGCGGGGGAGGTGGCGAGCGAAGCGCGCCGGAGGGGGCAAGTGCGCGAGCCCGCCCCC
>DPWD01000151.1:3878-7244 GCA_003526465.1 Hyphomonadaceae bacterium | reverse complement strand
CGGCGCTCGTCGGCGACATCGTCGTCCACCTTCATGGCGCCCGCGCCCGGCGCACCTGCGCCTCGCCTAGCGCGGCGCGCAAATGCTCCACCTCGCGCTCCTCATAGTCGCGCCGTTCCGCGTTCAAGAAGGCATAGAGCCGCCAGCCGAGCGCAAAGCCGATAACGGTCGCGGCGGCGTAGAGCATCACCAGGGAGAAGAATAAGACGAGCATGTTTCCCGCGACGCGCGCCTCCCGCTGGGCGATCACGCCCTTCTAATCCCATGAGAACTAGGCGAAAACCGGAAAACCCCGGTGGGCGAACACGACCGAGCAGAAATGGCGCATCAAATAGCAAGCCTGTCCAATCCGTTAATCAAGACGCTCAAGGGGCTGCACCAGAAAAAGGTCCGCGCCGAGACGGGTTTGTTCCTGGGCGAGGGCGCGCGCCTGGCCATGGAGGCGGCCGACCTGGGCAGATGGCCAGACGTGCTGGTGTATGCGCCCGCGGCGCTTGAGCGCGCGCCTGTGCGCGCGTTGATCGACAGGGCGGAGGCTCGTCAGGTGCGCATTGTCGAGACCAGCGAAAGCGTGCTCGCCCAGATCTCCAAGCGTGACAACCCGCAGACCGTGCTGGGCGCCTATAAACAGCATTTGCACCAGCTCTCTGAGCTTGACGGGGAAACCATCGTCGCACTGCAGGGCGTGCGTGACCCCGGCAATCTCGGCACCATAGTGCGCACCGCCGATAGCGTGGGCGCCGGCGGGGTCGTTCTGATTGGCGAGAGCTGCGACCCGTTCTCGGTGGAAGCGGTGCGCGCGAGCATGGGCTCGCTGTTCGCGGTCAAGCTGGCGCGCGCGAGCTTCGCGGAAGTGCTGGCATACAAGCAGAAGCGCGGCGCGGCGCTATTGGGGGCTTCGCTCAAGGGCCGCGCGCTCGGCGAGGAATACAAGGTTCCAATGCGCGCCATCGTGCTGATGGGCAACGAACAATCCGGGTTGAGCGATGAAATGGAAGCAGCGTGCGACCGGCTGGTGAAGCTGCCGATGCGCGGGCGCGCCGACAGCCTCAACCTTGCGGTGGCGACCGCGCTCATGGTCTACGATTTGTGGCGGAGACGCGGATATGATGGCGCGAGCGCCTGAATTGCTCATTGCCGACGATTGGGCAGATTATCAGCTGCTCGATTCCGGCAATGGCGGCAAACTCGAACAAGTCGGCCCGTACCGCTTCGTGCGACCCGAGCCGCAGGCGCTGTGGGCGCCGGCTCTTCCAGCGCGCGAGTGGGAACAAGCCGACGCGACTTTTTCTCCGGCCGCCGCGGGCGACGAAGAGGCCGGGCGCTGGCGCTTCAACCGCGAATTGCCGCAGAGCTGGGTGCTGCGCTGGGACGACATCGCCTTCCTCTCGCGCCCTACCCCCTTCCGCCATCTCGCCTTCTTCCCTGAGCATTCCGTGCACTGGCGCTTTGCGCGCGAATGCTTGGAAAAACACCAAGGCGGGCAGCCGGAGGTGCTCAATCTCTTCGGCTATAGTGGGCTCGCGAGCCTGGTGTGCGCCAAGGCCGGCGCGCGCGTCACCCATGTCGACGCTTCCAAGAAAGCCATCGGCTTCGGCAAGGACAATCAGGTCGCCGCTGGTCTCGATGGAGCGCCGATCCGCTGGATTTGCGACGATGCGCTGGCGTTTGTCAGGCGCGAGTTGCGGCGCGGGCGCCGTTACGATGGGATCATTCTCGACCCGCCAAAGTTTGGGCGCGGGCCGGACGGCGAAACCTGGCGGCTGGAAAACGATCTGCCCGAGTTGCTTGGCGCCTGCCAGGAATTGCTGCGCACCGATCCAAGTGCGCGCGACAGCGCGGCGGGCTTTCTCATCGCCACCGTCTACGCCGTGCGGCTTTCATACTTGGCGCTGGCGCAAACCGCGCAAGCGTTCTTCACGAACGGCGCCTGGCAGGTCGGCGAAATGGCCCTGATGCACAAAGACCGCGATCGGCTTTTGCCAACCGCGATCTTTGCACGCTGGAAGAGCTGAAGCGCTGCCCGCTTAGCCGTAGTGGAACGGATCGATGACCACCAGGTTGGCCGCGGTCACGTTGGTGAGCGTGACTTCGTCGCCGTTGGTGAACGCAAACACCGTGTCCGCGCCGACCTGAGTGATTGTCCAGGTCACGCCGCTGCCGTTGTAGGCAGAGAGGTCGAGAGTGTCCTCGACGCCGCCGGCGATGAAATCGGCCACCGTGTCCTGACCCGTGCCCGGGCCAAAGATGAAAGTGTCGTCGCCGAGATTGCCAAACAACGAGTCGTTGCCCGCGCCGCCATCAAGCGTGTCGTTGCCTCCGAAGCCGCGCATCGTGTTGGCGGAAGCGTTGCCGGTTATCACGTTGGCGGTGGCGTTGCCTAGGCCGTTGATGGCGCCGGCGCCGCTGGCGAGCGTAAGATTGTCGATGTTTGCCCCAAGCGTGTAATTGACCGACGCGGTGACCGTGTCCGTGCCCCAGGCGGCCGAAGATTCGAACACCACGTCGCCGACATTATCGACGACATAAGCGTCGTCGCCTTCGCCGCCGAACATCTGGTCGGCGCCCACGCCGCCATTGAGCGTATCGTTGCCCAGGAAGCCAAACAGCGTGTTCACTGCCTCGTTGCCGGTGATCACGTTGTTGAGCGCGTTGCCGTTGCCGTTAATCGCGCCGGCGCCGGCGGCCAGGGTCAGGTTGTCGATATTGGTGCTGATCGAGTAGGTGACCGAAGAAATGACCGTATCGGTCCCCCAAATCACCTGCGCCTCGAACGCCACATCGCCGACATTGTCCACAAAGTAAGTGTCGTCGCCCTCGCCCGCATACATCTGGTCGGTGTTGGCGCCACCGTTCAGCGTATCGTTGCCGCCGAGGCCGAACAAAGTGTTGGCCAGCGTGTTGCCGGTGATGACGTTAGCGATGTTGTTGCCCGTGCCGTTGGTGACGCCGGTCATGAGCACGAGATTGTCGACGTTCTGACCGAGCGAGTAGATCACCGAGGCTTGCACCGTATCCGTGCCCCAGGCGAAGTTCCCTTCGAACGTGAAGTCAGCGGAATTGTCGACGATATAGAGGTCATCGCCTTCGCCGCCGAACATCTGGTCGATGCCGGCGCCGCCGTTCAACGTGTCATTGCCAGCGAGCCCGGTCAGGATGTTGGCCGCGCCGTTGCCGACAATGACGTTGTCGAGGGTGTTCCCGGTGCCGCTGGTCGCGCCCACGCCGGTCAGCGTCAGGTTCTCGACATTGGCGCCTAGCGTGTAGAAGCCGGCAGCGATGACATGGTCCGTGCCTTCGCCCAACAGCTCGGTCGCGACGTCGCCGACAACGTTGGCGTGATAGGTGTCGTCGCCAGCGCCGCCG
>DPWD01000151.1:0-3858 GCA_003526465.1 Hyphomonadaceae bacterium | reverse complement strand
GAGCGCATTGCCGGTGCCGTTGACGTTGGCCACGCCGGTGAGCACCAGATTTTCGATATTGGCGCCGAGCACGAAGGTCACGGCGCTGCGCACCGTGTCGGTGCCTTCGCTGGCGTTTTCGCTGGCGGTGTCGCCCGCATCGTCGACGATGAAGGTGTCGTCGCCGGCCCCGCCAGCCATCGCGTCTGCACCCGCGCCGCCGTCGATGTTGTTGGCAGCGCCGTCGCCGGTGAGCGTGTCGTTGTTCGATGAACCGATCAGGTTTTCGACCGAGCTAAACGTATCCCCGGCCGCATCGCCGCCCGTGGCTACGTTTGTAGCCAGGTTCACATTGACTGCCGCGGAGCCGACATAGCTTGCGGTGTCGGTCCCCAGCCCGCCGACGAGCGCATCCGCGCCCGCCGCGCCGAACAAGAGGTCGTCGCCCCCGGCGCCGTCGAGCGTGTTGGCGGCGCTGTTGCCGGTGATGGTGTTGGCGAGGCTGTTGCCCGTGCCGCTGATCGCGGCCACGCCGGTCAGCGTGAGGTTCTCGATTTCCGCCGAGAGCGTGTAGGTGGCGGAGGCCTGAACATTGTCCGTGCCTTCGCCTGCGTTTTCCGTGATCGCATCGCTCGTGTCGTCAACCACATAGGTGTCGTTGCCCGCGCCGCCGATCAGGGTATCGATGCCGGCGCCGCCGTCGAGAATGTTATTGCCGGTATTGCCGGTGATGACGTTGTTAAGGCTGTTGCCGGTGCCGTCGATATCGGCGCTTCCTGTGAGCGTCAGGTTCTCGACTTCGACACCCAGCAGATAGCTGAGCGAGCTTTGCACCGTGTCGGTGCCTTCGCCCGAGAATTCGCTGACCGAGTCGCCATCGTTGATGACGTAGATGTCGTCGCCAGCGCCGCCGGCGAGCGTATCGGTTCCAGCGCCGCCGTCGAGCGTGTTGTTGCCGCTATTGCCGTTGATGACGTTGTCGCCGCTATTGCCGGTGCCGTTAATGTTACCGACGCCGGTCAGCGTCAGATTTTCGACTTCCGAACCGAGCGTGTAGCTGATTGAGGCCTGCACAAGGTCCGTGCCGCCGAGCGCGAGTTCGGTGATCGTGTCGCCGTCGGCGATCACATACGTATCGTCGCCGTCGCCGCCAATCAGCGTGTCGATGCCAGCGCCGCCGTCGAGGGTGTTTGCCGCGCTGTTGCCGGTGATGGTGTTGGCGAGACTGTTGCCCGTGCCGCTGATCGCAGCCACGCCAGTGAGCGTCAGGTTCTCGACTTCCGAAGCCAGGGTGTGGCTGATGGAAGCCTGCACGTTATCCGTGCCGCCGCCGCCAAGTTCGGTCACCGTATCGGCGTCGGCAATGATATAGGTGTCGTTGCCGGCGCCGCCGATCAGGGTGTCGATGCCGGCGCCGCCGTCGAGGATATTGGCGCCGGTATTGCCGGTGATGACGTTGGCGACGCTGTTGCCGGTGCCGTTGATGTCGGCCGAACCGGTGAGCGTCAGGTTCTCGACTTCGACACCCAGCAAATAGCTCAGCGAGCTTTGCACCGTATCGGTCCCCTCGCCCGAGAATTCGCTGACAGAATCTCCGTCATTGATGACGTAGATGTCGTCGCCGGCGCCGCCAGCGAGCGTGTCGGTTCCAGCGCCGCCGTCGAGCGTGTTGTTGCCGCTATTGCCGTTGATGACGTTGTCGCCGCTATTGCCGGTGCCGTTGATGTTGCCCGAACCCGTGAGGGTCAGGTTCTCGACTTCGGAGGCCAGCGTATGGGTGACGGACGATTGCACCGTGTCCGTGCCGCCGCCGCCGAGTTCCGTCACCGAATCGCTGGCATTGTCGACCACGTAGGTGTCGTCGCCGGCGCCGCCGATCATGGCGTCGGCGCCGAGGCCGCCGTCAATGATGTTTGCGGCGGAGTTGCCGGTGATCGAGTTGCCAAGCGCGTTGCCGGTGCCGTTGATGGCGGCCACGCCGGTCAGCACCAAGCTCTCGACTTCGGAGGCGAGCGTGTAGGAAACTGAAGCGTTTACGGTATCGCTGCCGCCACCGGCGATTTCGGTGACTGCGTCGCCTGCGTTATCGACCATATAAGTGTCGTCGCCCGCGCCGCCGATCAGGGCGTCTGCGCCCGCGCCGCCGTCGATCGTGTTGCCGGCGCTGGTGCCGATAATGGTGTTGGCCAGGGTGTTGCCGGCGCCGACGATAGCAGCGCCGGTCAGCGTTAGATTTTCCACCTCGGACGCCAAGGTGTGGTCGACCGAGCTTTGCACCAGGTCGGTTCCACCGCCGCCAAGTTCGGTAACCGCGTCACTGGCGTTGTCGACGACATAAGTATCGTTGCCGGCGCCGCCAGCCATGGAATCCGCGCCCGCGCCGCCGTCGATGGTGTTGGCGCCCGAGTTGCCAGTGATGGAGTTGGCGAGGGTGTTGCCCGTCCCGTTGATGTCGGAAGTCCCGGTGAGCACCAGATTCTCGACTTCCGAAGCCAGCGTGTGGCTGATCGACGCCTGCACCGTGTCGGTGCCGCCGAGCGCGAGTTCGGTGATCGTATCGCCGTCGGCGATAATATAGATGTCGTCATCGGCGCCGCCGATCAATGTGTCGATGCCGCCGCCGCCGTTAAGCGTATCGGCGCCGGCGCCGCCGTTAATCGTATCGCCGAGCGAGGACCCGGTGAGCGTATCGGCGCCCGCCGATCCGGTTAGCTCAATCTGCACCGTGCCGCTGAAAGTCCAGCCGGCAAGCGTCGTGGTCCCAGCGCCCGAACGGAACAGTTGAAGTGTCGGCGTCGTGCCTGGCGAAGTGACAATGAGATTGTCGGAGAAGCCCGCACCGCCGAAATCCTCGGCGTCGAACACGCTGGTGTTCGGCGTGCCTACAAAAGTCAGCCGCTCGATCGATGTGAAGCTCGCGCCTTGGAAATCGTTGCCATCGCCCAACAGCAATGTGTCGGTGTCCGCCCCGCCGTCATAGCTTTCGCCGGAAAGGCCATGGGGGTTGAGGAGAACTTGCAGCGTATCGTCGCCGGCGCCGCCCGAGAGAGCGTCGACGCCCGCGCCGCCGTCGAGCGTGTTGTTGCCCGCATTGCCGGTGATGGTGTTGGCGCCGCTGTTGCCGGTGCCATTGATGTTGCCAGCGCCAAGCAGGTTGAGGTTTTCGATGTCAGCGCCAAGCGTGAAGCTCACGGAGCTGTTCACGGTATCCGTACCGCCGCCGCCCGCTTCCGAGGCGGTGTCTCCCAGATCGTCGACGGTGTAGGTGTCGTTGCCGGCGAGGCCGAGCATGGCGTCCGCCCCGGCGGCGCCGTCGAGCGTGTTGTTGCCGGAATTGCCGGTTATGGTGTTGGCGCCGCTATTACCCGTGCCGTCGATGTTGCCAACGCCAGTCAGCGTCAGGTTCTCGACTTCCGCAGCCAGCGTGTGGCTGATCGAAGCCTGCACGTTATCCGTGCCGCCAGCAGCGGCTTCGGTCACCGTGTCGGCGTCGGCGATGATGTAGGTGTCGTCGCCGGCGCCACCGATCAGCGTGTCGATGCCCGTGCTGCCGTCGAGCGTGTTGTTGCCGGTATTGCCGGTGATGGTGTTGACGCCGCCATTGCCGGTTCCGTCGATGTTGAGGGCGCCGAGCAGGTTAAGGTTCTCGACTTCCGAAGCCAGCGTGTGGCTGATCGAAGCCAGCACCAGATCCGTGCCGCCAGCCGCGGCTTCGGTCACCGTATCGGCGTCGGCGATGATGTAGGTGTCGTCGCCCGCGCCGCCGATCAACGTGTCGATGCCGGTGCTGCCGTCCAGCGTGTTGTTGCCGGTATTGCCCGTGATGCTGTTGGCAAGCGTGTTGCCGGTGCCGTTGATGTTGCCCGCGCCTGTCAGCGT
>DPWD01000274.1:1954-2515 GCA_003526465.1 Hyphomonadaceae bacterium | reverse complement strand
CATGAACGGCGCCGTGCACGGGGTCGCGGCCACCACCGCCAGCGCGCCGGTAAAAAATGCGCCAACGTCGCCGCCGCGTCCGCTGAGGCCGCCGCCAAGATTTTGGATGCCGCCGCTGAGGGTGAAAGCGCCCAGCAGATTTAGCCCAATGGCGAAGAACAACAGCGCAAGCGCCGCGTTCACCCAAGGCGCCTGCAACTGGAAGCCCCAGCCGATTGCCGCGCCCGCGCCGCGCAGCGCCACCAGCATTCCAGCCAGCGCCAGGAAGGTCGCCATCACGCCGGCGAAATAGAACACGCCATGGCGGCGCGCCTCGCCGGTATGCGCTCCCCCCGCCAGCGACAGCGCCTTCACCGAAAGCACCGGCAGCACGCACGGCATGATGTTGAGGATAAGCCCGCCCAGGAACGCGAGGCCCGCCGCCACCAGCAACGCGACCGCATCGAGCGCCGGCGCATCCAGCGACCGCGCGCCGGACGTGTGCGCCAAAGGCTCGCCCGGTTCGGCGATCACTTCGCGCGCGCGTGCGGCTCCTGCTGCGTCTGTGTAGGTGACCACACC
>DPWD01000274.1:0-1862 GCA_003526465.1 Hyphomonadaceae bacterium | reverse complement strand
TATGGATCGCCGAGCGTTTCGCCAGGAAAAGCGATGGACAGGCGCGGCGGCTGGCCATGCGTTACGCGGGCGCGCAGCGGGCCGTTGGGGTCAAACGGCGCAGGCAGCGCCGCGACCGCGGCGGCGACGCGCGGCCCCCAAATTGGATCGTCGCGCCCTTGCGCCTCCACTCTCAGCGCAAGCGAGAGATCGCCCTCCTCGAACACGCATATGTTGGAGCAGACCACCCAGGTGGCGTGGGCGCTCAGGGTGAGATTCTGGCCGGGCCGCGCATTTGCGGGGGCGGACAGGTCCACCGGCAACAGCACCTCATCGGAGTAGCCGTAATTGATCAGCGTCTCGAACGGGATGGCGTGGGGCGCCGGCCACCGTATCTCGTCTGCTATCCACCCGGGCGGCAAGCGCCACGCGATCTCGGTGGCCTCGCCCGCAGCCCCCGGATTGCGCCAATAAGTGTGCCAGCCCTCGCGAATAGTCTGGCGCAGCACGATGGTGAAGCGCTCGCCCGGCGCCACTGCCGTGCGGGCCGAATGCAGCTGCGCTTCGACATTCGCGGTGCGCACAGGCTGCGCCAGGACGGGCGAGGCCAGCGCCGCCAACACGAACATCAACGCCGCGAAGCGCCCCATGGACACGCCTTACACAACAAGGCCGCGCCATTGGAACCCAAGGCGCGGCCTGAAATACGGCCCGCGGGCCAAGTTGGTTACATCGCCCTCAGTTGCTCAACGGCGTCGATGCCTGGATGCGGGCCGCGCGAGAGAGAATCTTTGGCCACAGGCCGAGCGACAAAAGGTGGGCGTGCATGACCGCGGTCACGCCCTTGTCGCGCAGCTCCAGGAACGTCTCCTTGGGCAGTGCATTCAGCTTTTGCTCGGAGATGCGCAGATATTCGCCGAGCTTCATCGGCTCGTCGGGCGTGCCGTCAGGTTTCGCCTTGGGCAGCGCTAGCGGCGTCAGCTCAAACAGATTGTGCTCATCCATCAGTTTGACGAATTCCTGGGTGCGGCGGCCGAGCATGTCGAACTCGCGGCAGAACTGGATGGCGTCCTGGGTGTAGCGCGAAGGCTGGTCGCCTTCGAAGAATGGCAGCTCCGGCGTCGTCGATAGCATCTTGGCGGCGCGGTCGATGCAAACGAGCACGCGGTCGCCCTCGCCGCTAGGCGGGGCTTGGTGCGGCGCTTGTCCGTTGCCGGCAAGCACCGGCAGGAATGGGTAGCGCCGCGCGAACGCCGGCAAATACACTTCCGGATCGAGCGAACCGTCGGCGCCCAGGAAGACGTTCATGCCGGGCCGCAGACCCATGACCGCAAGCGGGGTCTTCGTTTGGGTGTCGAAAATGATGGGGTAGCACACGGCCGCGAGGCCGAACTCATCCACGGTCAAGGGCACCAAATGGGTGTCCGCCAAGAACGAGAACGGATTGGCCACCTGGCTTACGCCCAGAGAGCGGTGCTTTTCATGGGAAAGCGGCTCTAATTGGCGATAGAAGAGTATTTGGCCCAGAGTCTGGGCGCCGCCGCCGGCGGTCGTCATGGGTTTCTCCGCTGGTTCCCTAGAAACGGACGGTTCTCCAACCACGAAAGCGGCCCAATCGCAACAGGCGAGCGCAAAACCGAGGGCTACTTCGGTGCTTTTCCCCAGTGCGGCGCGTGCTATGGCCAGCTCCGAGCATGGCGAATCTCAATTTCTCCCTTCAAAATTGGCGACGCTGGGACGCCGGCCCCTGCCGGCAAAGGTTGAGACCAATGGCCTTCAATCGACGCCTAATGATCGCGGGCATGGCGCTCGCCGCTGGCCTGGCGCCTGTGGGGTGCGGCCCCCGGCGGCCCGCGCCCATGAGTGCTTTCGAGCGAAAGCTC
>DPWD01000047.1 GCA_003526465.1 Hyphomonadaceae bacterium | reverse complement strand
GAGCGGGTCGTTTTGCGCGTGCGCAAGCGCCGGCGCAAGCCAGGCCGCCGCCGCCGCGCCAAGCGCTAATCCGCCGCCAACAGCGGAACCCAAACGCCGCGTGCCGTACATTCACCAACCGCTAAGGTCACCCTGAACGCGATGTCTAGGCCGTAAAGGGAAAATAGGCGCTTAACGCCGTTGCGCCGCGGATTATCAAAAAGCTAACGCCACCGTCGTAGGCTGCGCAGCTTCTTGGGCTCTAGCTGTAGGCGTTAACCGATGAGAAACCTTCTTGCGGCGGCAGCCGCCCTCGCGACCGCCGTTCTTGGCTGCGACGCGTTCGCGCAAGACGCGCCCTGGCGCGTCACCGAATTGCAAGGATTGGTGCGCGTGGCCGAGCCGGGCCGCAGCCTCTCTGACGCGCGCTTGAATGCTTCGCTGCCGGTTGGCGCCACCGTCACCACTGGCGGGCAAAGTCGCGCCACGATCGAGAACGGCGCCCAACGCATCGTGATGACCGCCAACAGCAGAATGACGATCGCGCCGGATTCCGCGAGCGGTCTTACCCGCATCCTGCAAGACATGGGCGCCTTGCTCTTCCAGGTGGACCGCCGGGAAAATCGGCATTTTCAGGTGGAGACGCCGCTGCTCGCGGCCGTCGTGAAAGGGACCACTTTCACCGTAACCGCCGGCGGCGGGGAGGACATGGTGCATGTGGCCCAAGGCTTGGTTGAGGTTCGCGCCAATCAGGGAGGTTCGGCCAACGATGTGGGCGCTGGCCAGACCGTGCGCGTGACGCGCGGCGAGCCAGCAGTGGTCGCGATGGTGCAAGCCGAGGGCGAGGTTGCCGCGGCGCTGGATACGGTTCCCACGCTCGACTATGCGGAGGCCTCCGAGGGGCTGCTCACCGCCGCGCAGGACCCTCGCGAAGGCAGCTCCAGGAACTTCAACGCTGGCGGGCGCGGCGTTGAAGCTGCTGAACGCGGCGGTGGTAATGGGATCATCGACGCCGTTCGCAATCTTGTCGGTTGGGCAACGCATTCCGGTAACAACGGCAACGGCGTCGGCAATGGCAACGGCGCAACCAACGGCAACGGCGGCAATGGCAACAACGGAAACGGAAACAGCGACAGCAACAGCGGCAATGGCAACAACGGAAACGGAAACGGAAACGGCGGAAACGGAAACGTCGAGGCGTCTGACCCGGAAGAGGATCCGCGCGGGCATCGCTCGTGAACGCAGTGTTCGGCAGCGGCAAACGCCTCTGGGCGTTCGCCGCTGCACTAGCAACTAAGCTCTTGGAACGGCTGGCTTCGAACGCCACGTTCACAATTGCCTGCGCCGCCTTGATCGGCGCCGGCCTACTTCAACTCACCCGGCCCGTGGATGATGCGCTCGGCGCCTGGCGCGCGCAGGTGCTGCAGCGCGAAGCCACGGGTTCCGTCGTCGTGGTGGAATTGGACACGCGCAGCCTGCGGGCGATCGGGGAATGGCCGTGGCCGCGTGAAATCTTCGCGCGGGCTGTCGACAATCTACGCCAAGCCGGCGCCAAGATGGTCGCCTTTGACGTGGATTTCAGCGCCCGTTCGACCCCTGGAGACGATGAGGCGCTGCGCCGGGCATTTGCCGGCTACCAAGGCAGTGTGGTGCTGCCCAGCTTCGTCCAGCGTAACGGCGTCGAGGAGAATTCTCCGCTGGCTTCACTATCTGCGGATTCCTTGATCGCAAGCGTCAATGTTCCCATCGATTCTGACGGGCGTGCGCGCCGCTACAATCGCGGCTTCGAGCGCGACGGCGAGTACCGGGCCTCGATGGCGAGCCTGCTTGCGGGCGAACCTTACGGCGCTACTGGTCAGTTCCTGATCGATTACGGCGTTCGCGCGAGAGACATCGAGCGGCTCGGCTTTATCGATGTGCTCAATGGCGCCTTTGCTGCGGCGGACCTACGCGACAAGACCGTGCTGATTGGCGCCACCGCGCTTGAACTCGGCGACGAATTTTCTACCCCGGTGCAGCCAGCAATGCCTGGCGTGTACGTGCATGCGCTCGCGTACGAGAGCTTGGCGCAAGGGCGCGCGCTCGTCGGCGTCAATCCGAACGTGATGCTCGGCCTGGCATTGGTCGTGTTCTGGCTCTTGTGGCCGCGGCAGGCGTCGGCGGACATGCGGGCGGTGCTGGTGCGGCACGGGCTGGTTCTGCTGTTGGCGCTGCTGACGCCGATTGCAGCGCAAGCGGTCTGGCCAGTGAGCATTGACGCGGGGCTGCTGCTGTTGGCGCAGGCGCTTTGCATCGTGGCGACAGTGCAGCGTGAACTGGCTTATCGAGCGGCCGAATTGTCCCGCCAGCGCGAGGCCCATCTCACCCACATCGCTTTTCACGACCCCGAAACCGAATTGCCCAATCGGCGCGCCTTACTGGCGAACTTGGAGCAATTGCTCTCGCGGGCGGGTGAACGCAAAGCAGTCGTTATCGCTGTCGGCGTTGACAGATTTGTCACCCTACGCAGCGCGATCGGGCACGCTCACTCCAATCGCTTGATGGCCGCGCTCGCCGAACGCCTGCAACAAGAGTTTCGAATACAGGCCCACGACCTGTCGACATCGATATTGGGCGGTGTGGCGCTCATCGAGAACGAGGCGGCTCTGCTGGCCGTCTTGGGTGCGAGGCGCAGGGACGGTTTCCAGATGAGCGTTGAGGTCGAGGGGCAATCGATCGATGTCGCGATGCGCGTTGGCGCGGCGTTTTCTGAAGGTCCAGCCGACAGCGCAGAGGCTCTGGTGGCGAAGGCCATGCGCGCGCTCTATCACGCACGCGAGCGAAACCACCGTTACGCAATCTTTGACTCCGCTGTGATCGCCGATCCTAAACTGCAGCTCGCGCTGGTCTCCGACATCGGCAGGGGCATTGCGCAAGGCGATTTCGCATTAGTCTATCAAGCCAAGGCCGATGCGCGAAACGGCTGTGTCGTCGGCGCCGAGGCGTTGTTGCGTTGGACCCACCCCGTGCACGGGGCGATTCCGCCCGATAGCTTCGTGCCGACCGCTGAGAAAACCGGCGCCATCGTGGAGCTGACACGATGGGCGCTCTTGAGGGCGATCGAAGATCAGGCTCTGCTTCGCGCTGGCGGCGACGAAGTCGTGATTTCGGTGAATGTGTCGGCGCGTGCGCTCACAGATGGAACGTTTTGCGCAGAAGCGATCGAACGGATCACGCGGGCGGGCGCCTCGCTGTGCCTTGAAATCACCGAAACCGCCATTATCGAAGATCCCCCGGCCGCCATCGAGGCGATCGCCAAGTTTCGAGAAGCGGGTGTGCGCATCTCGATCGATGATTATGGCGCGGGCCTTTCCTCGCTGGGCTATCTCAAACAAATCCACGCCGACGAACTCAAGCTCGACAAGGGGCTTATCTCTGAACTTCAAACCAACGCGCGCGACCGCCTGATTTTGAAGTCAACGATCGAACTCGCTCATGGTCTGAATATGAGCGTGGTGTCGGAGGGAGTTGAGGACGAAGCGACGCGCGCGCTCGTGGTCGCTCTTGGGTGCGACTATGTGCAGGGTTATTTGGTGTCGCGGCCCCTGGCGCTGGAGGATTTCGCCCGCTTGTGCACGCGATCGCGCCCAGAGGGACACGGTTCGCCTGAGCCTGGCGATTTCATCGCCATGAGGCGGGCTCGCCAATAGGGTGTGGGCGACGAAACGCGGGGGCTTCCACTTAGCCAGCATCCTCCCTCGGTCCGCGTGCGACGACGCGCAGGGATGCTGGCGCGAACGGGCGCGCCAGCGCGCGCGCTTCTGCTTCGGGCGCTTCGAGCCAGGCATCGATGTCGGCCCCGGTCAGCACAACCGGCATCGCCTTAGCGTGGATCGGGGCCACGAGTTCGTTTGCCTCGGTGGTGAGAAAGGCGAACAAGAGATGCTCGCCGTCCTCTTTGCCGCGCACGCCGCGCCATGGCCGCCATAGCCCCGCGAACGCAAACAAGGGGCGCTCCTCGGAAAGTGCAAACCAGTGCGCGACCTTGGGGCGCGTGTCCGTGTACTCGCAGAAGCTGGTGGCGGGCACGATGCAGCGCTGCGTTGGCGCCATCCAGGCGCGCCAGAAGGACGAGGCGAGGTTGCGGATGTTGGTGACGGGGCGTCCCCCGCTTGGCGGTGGAAACCCCCAGCGCATGTTGAGCGCCTCGCGCCGTCCGTCCGCGCCAGTGCGCGCAACTGGCGCGAGTTGGTCGGGAAAAATCGCCGGCAGCGGTGGCTGGTTGCCGGTGCGGTCCAGCATGGCGCGCGTAAACGCGACCACCGCTTCGCGCGACTTGGTCATCGAATAGAGATTGCACATCGCGCGACCTCAGCCGCGTGTCAGCTCCGGACGTTGAGAATGAGATCGTCCACCCGGACGCCGCCGCGGTCGACCACCAGGAATTGATAATTGCGCTGGCCTTCCATGGTGGACGATTCCACATCCTGGGCGTTGCTGGCGAATTGCTGGCGCAGATAGACCGAAAGTTCGCCTGCGGTCAGCGCCCCATTGCGATTGGAATCGGCTTCGCCGGCGAGCCCGTTGCGCAGGAACAGCGAGAGATAGCCCCCGGCCTGGAATTTCTCCGCTACGGCGCTGGTCAGATCTTCTTCCGAGCTGAACAGGCCCATGACGCCAGGCTGGGCAACGACATCGCGCGCAAAGCCCCCGCTGAAGCAAGAATCGAGGGCAATGATCGATGTGCCGGCGCGAACCTGGCGGAACATCTGCGCCATCTCATCGTCGGAAATCAGGCCATCGACCATGACGATGGATTCGTCACGCTGGTCGGGTTCGTTGGCGCCGGCCGAGGCCGCGGTCTGCGTGCCGTGGCCGGAATAGAAAAACAGGAAGGTATCGTTCGGGCCCGCCCGCGCGGCGACGCGCTGGAACGCGGCGCGCACCCCCGCGGTG
>DPWD01000300.1 GCA_003526465.1 Hyphomonadaceae bacterium | reverse complement strand
ATGGCGGTCAGGCGCGGCACCAACTCCGCGACTCCGATTTCGGTCTCCTGGAGGAAGATCTTTCCGCTCTTTTCAATCGTGATCGTGAGCGGTTCCTTGTCTTGGCTTAGCAGTTTCGCGCGTGTCTTCGGCAGATCGACGGCGACGCCCGCGGTCAACAGCGGCGCGGTGACCATGAAGATGATCAGCAGCACCAGCAGAATGTCGATGAACGGGATGACGTTCGGCTCGGAAATCGCGCCGCCGCCGCCCGAAGAGGGAACCTTGCCAGCCATAGCCTAGTTTCTCCGGTCCTCGGCGACGAAGCCGATTTTGGTGAAGCCCCGGTCCTGCAGCCGGTTCATCACCAGGACGACGTTTCGGTAGGGCAGGCCCGCGTCGGCCCGAATGAAAATCCGCTGGTCGCGCACTTCGAATTCGTCAGCGAGGCGGGGATCGTTCTTCTGCACAGCTTCGAAAGTCTTGGTCCCGAGTTCGTTGATCGGCACCGCGTCGTTCATGACGTAGTACAACACGCCTTCATCGGTGCTAGAAATGGAAACCCAGGTCGGGCGCGGCGGCCGCTGCGAGGGGTCGATCCGAGAAACCGGCATTTCCACTTCGATGTCAACGCTCGAGATCGGCGCGGCGATCATGAAGATGATCACCAAGACGAGCATGACGTCGATGAACGGAATGACGTTCGGATCCGGGTTCACCTCCAGGCGACCGCGTTTCGATGGCGCCGCTAGTTTGCCGGCCATAGCGTTCCTCCAAGCTGTGCTGGGTTAGCCGGCGCGGCGGTCCATGTCGCGGGAGACCAGCGCGATGAACTCAGACGCGAAATCGTCAAGCTTGCTTCCCTGCCTGGAGATTTGCTTGGCCGCGAAATTGTAGATCAACACCGCTGGGATAGCCGCAACCAAGCCGGCGGCGGTGGCGAGCAGCGCGCCCCCGATCGGGGCGGCCACGACCGCAAGCGAGGTGCTCTGGGTCGAGGCGATCTTGGCGAACGCCATCATGATGCCCCACACGGTGCCGAACAGGCCGATAAACGGCGCGTTGGCGCCGATCGAGGCCAGGAAGGTCATGCTGGAGCCGAGGTCTTCCAAATGGTCGTTCTGGCGCGTCGACATCGAGGCAGCCACGCGCTGCATTGTGTGATCGCGCGCGTCGCGCATGGTGTAGAGCCCGAGGTCCTGGGTGCGGCGGACTTCGGCCATGCCGGCGTCGAACATGGATTTGATGCCCGAAGCTGGCAGCTTACGGACGATCGCCTCGGCCTCCTCAACCGAGTTGGCCTTGCGGAACGAGGCCAGGAAGTCGCGGGTCTGGCCGCCGGCGCGGCGCATCACGTAAATCTTCTCGAACAGCAGCGCGACCGCGTAAATGGCGCACAGGGCGAGAATGATAAGCACCACCTGTTCCAGCGGCTCAAGCGCCACCACGAGGTCCCAGAGGCTGATCTCCTGGCGGCCAGCTGCTTCCGCCGCCGCTTGGCTGGCCTTCTCCAACGCCGCGGCCTGATCGGCCGCCGACGGGGATGGAGCCGGAGCCGCTGGCGGCGCCGCCGGGGCCGCTTCCGTCGCCGTTTGCTGAGCGAACATCAGCAACGAATTGATCAAAGTCATGGTTTGCCTCTTGCCTGCCTTGCCTGCCTAAACTTCCCGCTCTCGCCAGTTCCCGCATGGCGCGGGGGCTGGCCACAATATTCCTGGAGATAAAGCCAAACGCACTCGCAGCCGGGGCAAGGTGAGCCCCCATCAGCCGCATTTCCTCCCACCTCCACATGGGGCCTCTCACCTCCCAAGCCGCCCGCCAAGCGGGCCTCGTTCTCGGGGCCAGACGCCGCCATCTAAATTTTCGGAAAAGGTGCTCTTGTCAACGTCTCCCTAGCAGTGGGCGATCATTTCTTGTCACATACGCCCTTGCCGCGCTTGCCTGATGCCCTGAACAGCACTGATAAGGCAATCAAAACTTTCGTGAGCGAGGGCCTGGAGCCAGGAGATTAGCCAGATGGCGATGCGCCAGGAGGAAATTGAAGCCCTGCTCAAGGACGCCTTTCCGGAGGCCGACATCCGCCTGGAGGACCTCGCCGGGGACGGCGACCATTATCGCGCCATCATTCGCGCAGCCGCTTTCGCCGGCAAATCCAGAGTTGCGCAGCACCAAATGGTTTATGCGGCCCTGAAAGGCCGTGTCGGCAATGAATTGCACGCGCTTGCGCTCGACACCGGCCCGAAGTCCCAGCCTTGATGGGCGGCGGCCCAACGCCTAAGTGCGGCTGATAATAGGAGTTCATCCCATGTCGAATGTGCAGGACGCCATTGCCCGCACCGTCGCGGAAAACGACGTCGTGCTCTACCTCAAGGGAACCGCAAGCCAGCCGCAGTGCGGTTTCTCCAATCAAGTGGTGCGCATCCTCGACCATATGGGTGTGGACTATGTCGACGTGAACGTGCTCGCCGACGACGCGATCCGGCAAGGCGTCAAGGATTTCGCGAATTGGCCGACGGTTCCCCAACTTTACGTAAAGGGGGAATTCATCGGCGGCTGCGACATCGTGCGCGAGATGTTCCAGAGCGGCGAACTGAAGACCCTGTTCGATGAAAAGGCCGTCGCGCGCGCGCCCTAAGCGCCTTCCGCAAGACACCGGCTTCGCCTACATCCCGGCCCATGGATTCCACCCGCCATTTCAGCCCGCTTACCTGGCTGCGCAACTCCTTCCTGGCCGGGGTTGCGCTGGTGCTGCCGTTCGTGGTGACGGTTTGGGTCATCTGGCTGGTGGTCAGCTTTGTCGACAACAACGTCATCCCGCTGATCCCGGCGCAATTTCAGCCGCTTGCCGAGAGCATCCCCGGAACCGGGGTGATCATCGCGCTGGTCGCGCTGACGCTTGTGGGCGCACTTGCCGCTAACCTGATTGGCCGCTGGCTGGTGGGCGCGGCTGACCGCTTTATCGCCAATTTGCCATTCGTGCGCTCAATCTATGGCGGCGCCAAGCAGGTGTTCAAACAAGTGGCCGCGCCCGAGCGCACATCGTTCAAACAGGCCGTGCTGGTGGAATTTCCCAGGCCGGGCGCGTGGGCGATTGGCTTTATCACCACCGAGGACACCGCCGAAGTGGCCGGCGGCATGGGCGAAGCGCTGGTGGCGGTCTATGTGCCGCAGGCGCCGATCCCTACTTCCGGATTTCTGCTCTACCTGCCCAAGAGCACGCTGCACCCGCTCAAGATCACCCCCGAGGAAGCGCTGAAGCGGGTCATATCGCTTGGCCTCATCCGCGAGGAAGACGCCGCGGGCGGCGCTAAGTAATTTTGAAATCCGACGGCGACCAATTTGGTTTCGGATATTGCGGCGCCATGTCTTCCAGAGTCTTGCGCACGATCGCCGCAATAATGGCGTTGCGCCGCCATTTCTTGTCGGCCGGGATGACGCGCCAAGGCGCATGCGCCGTCGAGCAGCGCTCCAACATCGTCTCGTAGGCGTTTTGGTACTCGTCCCACAGCGCACGATCTTCTAAGTCCGCCGGATTGAATTTCCAATTCTTGTCAGGTTGATCGAGCCGTTCCTGCAGGCGCTGCCGCTGCTCATCCTTGGAAATATGCAGCATGAGCTTCAAAACCGTAACGCCGCTCTCGCTCAAGTGCTTCTCGAACGCGTTGATCTGCTCGTAGCGCTGCGCGATGGCCGCCGCCGGCGCCAACTTGCGCACCTTGACAACCAGCACGTCCTCGTAGTGCGAGCGATTGAACACCCCGATCATGCCTTTCGCGGGCGTCGCACGATGTACGCGCCAGAGGTAATCGTGGGCGAGTTCTTCCTCCGAGGGGCGGCCAAAAGCGGTCACCTCGACCCCAAGGGGCCCGCACTGATTGAAGACCCCGCGAACCACCCCGTCCTTGCCCGAAGTGTCGATCCCCTGCAGCACCACAAGCAAGGCCCGCTTGCGCTCGGCCCAGAGCTTGTCCTGCAGCTTGTCGATGGCCTTGGCGTCCTCCGCCACGGAGGCCTCCGCTTCCTCGCGTTTGGGGAACAGGTGGTCGCAAACGGGATCGCGGTGTGAGAGCGGGGATTTTGCGCCGGCGGCGATCAGAACGGCGGCGTCTATCGTACTGAAGTCGATCTTCATGGAGCGTAGCATACATGAAAAAGGCTCCCGCAAGGGGAGCCTTTGACACTCGAAATTCTCTGCCGATCAGCTCGCGTAATATTCGACGACCAGGTTCGGCTCCATCTGCACCGGATAGGGCACATCGGACAGCGTGGGCACGCGCGCGTAGCGCGCCGTCATCGCCTTGGGGTCGACCTCGATGTAATCGGGCGTGTCGCGCTCGCCGCTTTGCAGCGCTTCCAGCACCAGCGCCATCGACTTGGCCTTGTCACGCACTTCCACCACGTCGCCGGCTTTCACCAGGAAAGACGCGATGTTGACGCGGCGGCCGTTCACCTTGACGTGGCCGTGGTTCACGAACTGGCGCGCGGCGAACGGGGTGGGCGCGAACTTGGCGCGGTACACCACCGCGTCGAGGCGGCTCTCCAAAAGGCCGATGAGGTTTTCCGCGGTATTGCCCTTGCGGCGCGCGGCCTCTTCGTAGGTCTTGCGGAACTGCTTTTCGGTGATGTTGCCATAATACATGCGCAGCTTTTGCTTGGCGACCAGCTGCAGGCCGAAATCGGAGGTCTTGCCCTTGCGGCGCTGGCCGTGCTGGCCCGGCCCGTACTGGCGCTTGTTGACCGGCGATTTAGGCCGGCCCCAGAGGTTTTGGCCGAAACGGCGGTCGGATTTGTATTTGGCTTGGATACGCTTGGTCATGGGCGCGCGCGCCCTTTCTTTCACTCTGACGGGGCCCGGCGGCTTTCCAATAAAGCCGCGACTGCCCTGGCGGTTCGCCCGTCACCCAGCATGCGGAAAGCCTGGTGCCGCGAGGGCCCAACGATCCGAGAAGCCGGGGCTTTTGGGGAAAAGTCGGGGGAAAGTCAATTGTGGCAGTCGGCAGTCGGCAGTCGCATGGCTGACCGAAACGCCGGCGCTTGTTCCGACTGCCGATTGCCGACTGCCACGAAAGCAGGATGCGGGGCGCGCGGGGATGCGCCGGGTTAGATCCTAGTGTGCGCTGCTTGTAGATCAGTCGCGACAGTCTGGGTCTCCGGCCAGCGAACCCAAGCACTCAAAGTACCCGTACTCAAGGCGCACCCAGCCAGCTTGACCGCTCTCTCGCGTGACCCGCGCCCAAGTCCCGAGCGTCACTACAGTCGCCTCAGGCGTCTCCGTCCGATCCCAGTCCACTTTGCTCAGATCTTCGCTTCCGTATTCGCCGTACTCGCCCCGGCGCCAAACGGCGACGTAGCCCTCTCCCACATTCTCCAGCTCATAGACCACTTCACCCGCCCGGAGATCCGACGTGTCCTCGCGCACAATTCCGCGATGGGGGACAAGCCGCGTCTCAAGTTGTTCGACGTGAACCCACTCTCCAGGGGTCAATGTCGAGATCACACGCGCCGCCCGCGATTGCTCGGCGAGAAGTGGCGTCAGTTGAACTACACGCCAGTTTCTGTAGTTGCACCCGCCTTCGCCTTCGCAATCAGGATAGGAATAGACCCCGCCCACAATGGGCGGCCCTCCCGCCACAGCCGCTGCTTCGGCGGGCGCTGTGGAGGAGACATTGGTCTCGTGAAAAACCGAGCACGCGCTCAGAGCCAGCACGGCGACAAGTATTGCGATACGAAAAACCATTGGTGCTCCACGGACGCCGACGGCGCTTGGGGTTTAGGATCGTCCGGACGCGCTGCGTTCTTGGCTGCGGCGGCTTCGCTCAAGCCGCCGCCAGCAGCTCCTTCACGCGGCCGACCAGCTGCTCCATGGTCACTGGCTTGCTCATGTAGTGCACCGGGTATTGTTCGAGCATGTGGGAGAAGCTTTCAGGGGCGTAGCCGGAAAGGAACAGCACCTTGGCCCCGCCGATCATCGCAGGCTCGGCCTCTTGCAACATTTCAGGTCCGGTCATGATCGGCATCGACACGTCGGAGATGATGATGTCGAAGCCGCCGGGCTTCTGCTTCATGATCACCAGCGCGTCTTCCCCGTTCTCGGCCTCCTCCACTTCGTAGCCGCACTCCTTGAGATTGCGCACGATCGAGCGGCGCACCGCAGTCTGGTCCTCCACGAACAATATCTTGCCGCGCCCGGCGACATCCTTCGAAGGCGGAGCGATCAGCGCGCGCTCCTTGGCGGCGAGGTCTTCCAATTCCTCCGGCGTCGGCTCGTACGCCGGCAGGAAGATGCGGAACGTCGTGCCCTGCCCGAGCTTGGTGCTGAAGAAGATGTAGCCGCCCGATTGCTTGACGATGCCGTAGGAGGTCGCCAGCCCCAGGCCGGTGCCTTGGCCGGCTTCCTTGGTCGAGTGATAGGGGCGGAAGATTTTCGCGGCGTGCTCCGGCTTGATGCCGGCGCCGGTGTCTTCCACCTCGATCATAACGTACTCGCCGTCCTCGATCGGGTTGTGGCCGAGCCCGCGCGCAGTCTCCGCCGTCACCCGCGAGGTTCGCACCAAGAGCTTGCCGTCGCGCGGAGCGGGCAGACCCTTGGCCGTCATCGCGTCGCGCGCATTGGTGGCGAGATTGACCAGCACGCGTTCGATCTGGGTCTTATCGACCTTCACGAACGGCAGATCGCGGCCATGGCGAATTTCGTATTGGATCGAGGCGCCGACGATGCGCCTGATCAATTCCTGGCGCGCGCCAATGAAATCGCCAATTTCGATCACTTCGCGGGCGAAGGTCTGTTGGCGCGCATAGGCGCGCAGCATTTCCGAGAGTTCCTTGGCCGTGGTGGCGTGATCGGAAATTTCCTTCAGCATCGGATAATCGGCGTCGCCGATCGGGTGGCGGCGCAGCAGGAACGAGCAGGTCTGCATCACCACGGTGAGCAGATTGTTGAAGTCGTGGGCGATGCCGCCNNGATCTCGCGCATCTTTTCCGATTGCGCCAAACGCGTCTGCAATTCGCGCTGCTCGCTGACATTGGCGATGTAGACGATCGCCTTGCCATCGGCGGTGCGCGCGAAATGCAGATGCACCGCGACCGCCGGAGCCGTGGCGAGCGTGATCTCGATCGGATCGGTAATGGCTTGGCGTAAACGCTGACCCAGCGCCGCCGGCCCCTCGGAAGCTTCGAACAGATCGGCGAACGGCGCGCCTGGGGCCGCGCGCCCTTGCGTCATCTCCATGAGCGCTGCGTTGGCGTCAAGCACGGCGGCGGAAGCAGGGTCGGCCGCATCGAGCACCGCCACCCCAAACGGAGCTTCGGCGAACACCCCATCGGCGCTTTCCGCGCGAGCGGGTGCGCGCGCCTGGGTTTCCAGCGCCTCCGCGTCCGAGAAGAAAACCAGCGCCCGGATGGCGCCTTCGCCATTCTCATCCGGTGCAAAGCTCAGCACCGACGCCAGCGTCTCCACCCCGTCGCGCCCTTTCAGGGTGACGCGAATGCGCGTCGGCCCGAAGCCGCGCCGGTCGAGCCGCATGAGCCGGCCGGGATCGTCCTTGACGATGTCCTTGACCCGCAACGGGCTGGGATCGTCGCCTATGCCGAGCACGGCGCGCAGCGCGCGGTTCATGTACACGATCGACCCGTCGTGGGCCGCCGCGAAGAAGCCGATCGGCGCATCGTCGAGAAAAACCGCGCGTCCCTCTTCGCTTGCTGGCGCTTTC
>DPWD01000299.1 GCA_003526465.1 Hyphomonadaceae bacterium | reverse complement strand
GCGGCGGTGACCGTGCGATCGATGCAGGCGAGCAGCGAGCCGTCGCGGCCACTGCGCCCAAGCAAGGGATTGTTCGAACGCTCGATCTCAAGCGCCGCGCGCGTGACGGCGTCGATAGCCATGAAGGCGCGTTCGGCGTTGCGCTTTGGCGGCGTCAGTCGCGGCGCGGCGCCCGCCTGCGTGAGTTCGATGTAGTCGAGCAACAGGCCCATGGCTGAAAGCTCAGCCGCGCCAAATTCACCAAAGCCGTCAAGCGCTCCGACCGCGAACGCCGCCTTGATCCGCCGCTCCGCGGCCTTGGGATCGGCCTTTACCCCCGGGCGATGCGTGAGCACCGCACCGGAGATCAAAGCCGCCTCGCGCACCTTCCCGGAATCGACTTCCGCGAGCAGAAGTTCTGCGGGAGCAAGCGCGGCAAGTTCGCTCTCCACTTCGTGCGCGGCAAGCGCGCGGGTCTCGAAGCTTCCAGTGGAAATATCGGCCCACGCGATCGCCGCGCCATCCGCGGCGAACGCCAATGCGGCCAGCCGATTGTGCGCGCGCGAATCGAGCAGCCCCTCCTCCGTCAGCGTTCCCGGCGTCACCACGCGCACGACGGCGCGATGAACGATGGCCTTCGCGCCGCGCTTCTTCGCCTCGGCGGGATCCTCCATTTGCTCGCAGACCGCGACCTTGAATCCCGCGCGGATCAGCTTCGCGAGGTAGCCTTCGGCCTGATGCCAGGGCACGCCCGCCATCGGAATTGGGTCGCCGCCGTGCTGGCCACGTTTTGTCAGCGCAATGCCCAACGCCGCCGCGGCCCGCTCCGCATCCTCGAAAAACATCTCGTAGAAATCGCCCATGCGGAAGAACAGCAGAGCTTCCGGATGCTCGGCCTTGGCCGCGAGATATTGCGCCATGAACGGCGTCGCGCGCGCGGGCTGGGGATGCGTGGAATCGGCCACGGGGGAGCTTTAGCGGGCCTTGGACGTGGCGGCGAGGGCAAGAGTGTGGTAGCATCCCCGTATGAGTGAGGGTCGCGCTGTCACGATTACTTTGGACACCGATACCGAACTGGCGCTGGAAGCCGCCGTTCGGGCCGGCGAGCACGCTTCGGTCGAGGCAGCGATCTCAGCTGCTGTCGATGAATGGTGGGCGGACCGCCTGACAGACCAAATCGGCATCGATCAGCTGCGCAAGGCCATCCAAGAGGGTGTCGCCAGCGGACCCGCGGGCGACATAGAAGATGTTTTCGCCCGGTTGCTGGCGAAGTACGAATCGCTCGCCGAGGCAAGGGGCGAGTGAGGGAGCTCTCACGTCGAGCCAAAGCCGACCTCGAAGAAATTGCCGCCCATGTCGGAGCGCAAAGCCCCAGGGCCGCGGTGCGTTTGTTGACCCGGCTACGGGCGCTCTGTCTTCGCGTCTCAGAACATCCTTTCAGCCACCAAGCCTGCGACGAGATACGGGCGGGCCTGAGACGCGCCGTGCTTCGCCCCTACTTAGTTTTCTTCACTGTCGATCAAGATGGCGTTCGCATCGAGCGCATTCTGCATGGCGCAAGGGATCTGCCATCACTTTTTAAGCCCGAGACTTGACGCCCCGCTTGCAGGCGCCGATGCCGCCGCTAGGGTGCGCCCGCATTCCTCCGCGAGCTCCCGATGCCTGACCAGAAGCAAACGTTCACCGACGAAGAGGCGCTCGACTTCCACCGCCTGCCCACGCCGGGCAAAATCTCGATCACGCCGACCAAGCCGATGGCGACGCAGCGGGATCTTTCGCTGGCCTATTCGCCAGGCGTCGCCGTGCCGGTCAAAGCCATCGCCGAGGACCCAAATCGCGCCTACGATTACACCTCCAAAGGCAATCTTGTCGCTGTGATCTCCAACGGCACCGCGATCCTCGGTCTCGGAAATCTTGGCGCGCTCGCTTCCAAGCCGGTGATGGAAGGCAAGAGCGTGTTGTTCAAGCGCTTCGCGGATGTGGATTCCATCGATATCGAGGTGACCACCCAGGACGTGGAAGAATTCATCACCACGGTGCGCAATATCGGCCCCACGTTCGGGGGCATCAATCTCGAGGACATCAAGGCGCCGGAATGCTTCGTGATCGAAAGCCGCCTGCGCGATGAACTCGACATACCGGTGTTTCATGACGACCAGCACGGCACCGCCATCATCGCCGCCGCCGGCCTGCTCAATGCCTGCGAACTAACCGGGCGCAAGCTTTCGGAGATCAAGGTCGTTGTGAACGGCGCGGGCGCGGCTGGACTCTCGTGCATTGGGCTCATCAAGCATCTGGGCGTGCCGCACGAGAACGTCATCGTCTGCGATTCCAAGGGCGTTGTGTATCGCGGCCGCACCGAGAGCATGGACCAGTTCAAGACCGCCCACGCCATCGACACCAAGGCGCGCACGCTCGCCGAGGCGATGAAGGGCGCGGATGTGTTCATGGGGCTATCGGTTGCAGGCGCGGTGAGCAAGGACATGGTCAAATCCATGGCGAAGAAACCGATCATCTTCGCCATGGCCAACCCCGATCCCGAGATCTCGCCCGAGGATGTGCTCGAAGCGCGCAAGGACGCGATCGTCGCGACCGGCCGCTCTGACTATCCAAACCAAGTCAACAACGTCCTCGGCTTTCCCTATATTTTCCGCGGCGCTCTCGACGTGCGTGCGCGCACCATCAACGAAGAGATGAAGGTCGCGGCCGCGCGTGCTCTCGCGGCGCTGGCCAAGCAGGACGTGCCCGACGAGGTCGCCGCCGCCTACCAAGGCAAGCGGCTCAAGTTCGGCCCCGACTACATCATCCCCTCCCCGTTCGACCCGCGCCTCATTTCGGAAATTCCGCCCTTCGTCGCGCAAGCCGCGATGGACAGCGGCGTCGCGCGCAAGCCAATCGCCGACATGCAGGCCTACAAGCACCGGCTCGAGCAACGCCTCGATCCAACCGCGGCGATGATCCAACGTGTCCAGACCGCCGTGCGGCATGCACCGCAACGGATTGTCTTTGCAGAAGGCGAAGCGCCCTCCGTTATCCGCGCGGCGTACTCGTTTCAGGAGTTAGGCCTGGGCAGCGCCATCCTCGTCGGCCGCGAGGACACAGTGCGCGCCAACATGGCTCAGGTCGGCGTTCCCGAAACAGCGGCCCTGACCATCGTCAACGCCCGGCTTTCCGAGCACAATGCCGCTTACACGGAGAATCTGTACAAACGCCTTCAGCGCTATGGGTTTCTGCACCGCGACGCACAGCGGCTGGTCAACCAGGACCGCAATGTGTTTGGCGCTTGCATGGTGGCGGCCGGGCACGCCGATGGCATGGTTACGGGCGTCACCCGCAATTACGCAACCGCGCTCGACGATGTGCTCAAAGTGATCGACCCCACCCGCGGCGAACGCGTGATGGGCATGTCGGTGGTGCTGATGAAAGGGCGCACGCTGTTCGTGGCCGACACAGCGGTGAGCGAGTTTCCAGATGCCGGCGAACTCGCGCAAATCACGCTGCAATCGGCGGCCATGGCGCGCCAGTTCGGCGCGGCCCCGCGCGTGGCCCTGCTTTCGCATTCAACCTTCGGCAATCCGCGCATGGAGCGCTCGGAGAAAATCCGCGACGCGGTCTCCATCCTCGACCGCCGCGAAGATCTTGAGTTCGAATACGAAGGCGAAATGAATGTCGACGTCGCGCTCAACGAAAATATGCGCGAGCTCTATCCGTTTTCGCGGCTTTCCGGAGCGGCCAACGTGCTGGTGATGCCGGCGCTGCATTCGGCTTCGATCGCCACCAGCCTCCTCACCACAGCGGGCGGGGCTACGGTGGTGGGGCCGGTGCTCACTGGGCTCTCCCGCCCGATCCAGATCGCGCCCCTAGGCGGGAGCGTGTCCGACATCGTGACGTTCGCGGCGCTTGCTGCGTTCCAGGCGGGCCGGCAAGCGGAAGCGCCAGGTTAGGCCGGCGCTGGAGCGCCTTTGGGTTGGCGCGCTGCCAACACCAAGCACAGAACGAGCGCCGGAACAGCGATAGCCCCAGCGCCGACATAAAAGATGGCGTAGGATTCCATCAGCGTCCGGCCTTGCTGATTCAAACCATCCACGACGGCGCCGGAGAATCCCTTTAGGAACTTACCGAACAACGTGTATGTCGAGCTCAGCAGCGCATATTGCGTGGCGGTGTAACCCAGGCTGGTCAAGCTTGACATGTAGGTGATGAGCGCGACTCCGGCGAACGCATAGCAGAAATTGTCCGTGGCCATTGCGGCGCTGAAAAGCGCGAGATTTGGCCCAAATATCGCGACCAGCGCGTAGGCCGCGACCCCTATCCCCTGCAGCACAGCACCCACGATCAACGAGCGCATATAGCCCAGCCGCACCGCGGCGATGCCGCCAGCAGCGATGCCAAGGATCGAGGCCAGCAGACCGACCGTGCCGCGCACGCCGCCGACTACATCCTTCTCGAGGCCAAGGTCGGAATAGAACGGCCCCGCCACCGGGCCAATCAGGAATTCCGGCAGGCGGTAAACGCTGATCATCAGCAGCATCAGCAACGCGAGCGCGCCGTGGGTTTTGAAGAACGCCACGAACGGCCCGATCACCGCGTCGACAAAACCGCGAGGCGTCCATAGCGGGGCAGCGCCCGCCTTTTCTTCCATGACCGCGTCGGCGCGCGAAGGCTCCGGCGTGCGAAGCGCGGCGAAAACGCCGATGCCCATGAACACCGCCATCAACACGTAGGAAATAGGCCAGCCAAAATACTCGGCGAACACCAAAATGAGCGCATCGGTCACCAATAACGCAGCGCGATAGCCGAGTTGAAACACCGAAGTGAACAAGCCCAATTCATCAGCGTCGGCTGCCGCTTCGATGCGCCAAGCGTCGACCGCAATGTCCTGTGTCGCCGATGCAAACGCGACCACCAGCGCGAGCGCGCCGATGGTCGCCAGCCCGCCCGGTCCGTGCGGGCCCATGATCGCCATCGCCACGAGCGCGCCCGCCACCGCGAGTTGCGATAGCAGCGCCCAACCGCGTCTGCGGCCCAGCTTGCCGAAGAACGGCGCCGGCAGCCGGTCGATGAACGGCGACCACAGCACCTTGAAGGTGTAGGCAAGACCCACCCACGACAGAAACCCTATCGCCGTCAGAGTTGTGCCTTCGTCGCGCAACCAATAGCCGAAGGTGGCGCCGGTCAGCAGAAACGGCAGACCCGAGGCGAAACCCAGCGCCAGCATGGCCGCTACACGCGGATTTTTCAGCGCGGCCAAGGATTCGCGAAAACCGTATTTCTTCGCGCTAGCGTTCGCCGCCATGACGGTCTCCCTATTGGTGCTCGGCTAGAGCGTGGCTGCGTTTCCCCGCCGCGTAAAGCGCTCTGCGACAGCCACCAAGCGGCCGGCGTCGATCGGTTTGGTCAGGAAATCATCCATGCCCGCTTCCAGCGCCTGCGCGCGTTCGCGATCGCCGGCGTCGGCGGTGAGCGCCACCAGCGGCGCGCGCGCGCAGGGGCC
>DPWD01000261.1 GCA_003526465.1 Hyphomonadaceae bacterium | reverse complement strand
GCGGCCGCGCGCCGTGATGCTATCGAGCGTCAGCGCGGCATCGGTGAGCGCGGTCTCCTGCCCCGCGTGCGCCATTTGCGCCGCGATCCGGAATGGCCCGAAACCCCCGCCTTCGCCCATGGGCGAGCCCATCCACGCCATCAGCCGCCGCAAGCTCCCGCCATTGGCGTTGAGGCTCCCTGAGAGCGCGCCGGTCGCGGCGTTGAAGGCGCCGTCGAACTCGGCATTGAGCGGGTTCGCGCGCACCTGGGCGCTAAGTGGGGTCTCGCCCTTTTCCAGCACCGCCCGCGGAAGACCGATCTCGCCAGTCACTCCCAAACGCTCGCCGCGATAATTGAACGCGGCTTCGAGCGCGGCGGGCTTGTCAAGCGACTCAAGCGCGAGGCTTGCGTCAACGTCTTCCAGCGCCATCGGCGCGCCCTCTGCGCCTTGGAACGAGATCGCCGCATTGTTCAGCCGGACATCGTCGAGACGTAAGTCCTCAAGCGTGGTCTGCTGCTGCGGCGCGCTTTGTTCGGTGGGGAAGGTCCAATTCGCCGCGCCGTCCTCGCGCGCCATCAGATTGAGTCGCGCGCCGTCGAGAATGAGCTCCTTCACTTCGACGCGCCCGGCGATGAGCGGCATCACGCGCACCGCGAAGACGATGCGGTCGGCGGCGAGGAAGGGTTGGCCGCCGGCAAATTCCTCGGGATTGGAGAGCACGGCTTGGTCGACCGAAAAGCCAAGCGCCGGCCAGAAGGACACGCCGATATTGTCTCCAAGCGTAAGCTCGCGCCCGGTGGCTTCCTCGATGCGCTTCTCCGCTTCGCGCGCGGCGAGTTCCTTCGGGAAGAACACAAAGAACAAAGCCACCACGAGGATGAGGAGGCCGAGAACAGCGCCGATGCCGATGCCTAGGGTCTTTAGCTTCATGATGTCCTCAACTTGCCTCGGCGTCTGGCGCCATTCGGAATCACGATCGAGTGAAACGGCCCATCCCACCCATTCCCGGATGCATGCGTTAGCATTCATTCCAGGACCCATAAACACGGACGCCTGGGTTTATGAGCCCCGGACTGGCCCTGCGGGCCATCCGGGGAGGGTGTTTATAAGACTATGCTCCAGCGATAGCGAGCACTGTGCATCCGCAGCCCTGGGAGAGACGCCGGCATTACGCTATGTCACGCCGGCATGAGCTTCTTGTCATCAATGTTCAATGAAATGGGCGCCCGCCGTCGGCGGCTGCGCGAGATGCTTGGCGACCGCGGCCAGGGTTTTGCCGAGTTCCTGGTGCTTGGGGGCGTGTTGGCGGGCGCCTTGGGGCTGTTCCTTGCGCCCTGGATGCCGGCGGCGGCGCCGTGGGGCTTTGCCATACCCTTCGTATTCGTCGTGGGGTTCTTGCTGATCGAAGCGCGGCGGCAGGCGAAAATTCGCCAAGGCGCGGAAACGGAGAGAATTGCCAGCGGTTACGACTGGGCGGTGTTCCTGTGGTCGTTCGGTTGCGGGCTTGCGGGGGCTGCCGCGTTCGTGATTGCGCTCGCCGCCAAGCCGCCCCCCAGCGACGAGAACTGGACGCCGCCGCAAAGCACAGTAAGCGTCGACATCTTGCCTTGATCGCAGCGTTGGATGGCGCGGGAGGAACAAAGTGGCGCAGAATTCGATCTCGACCCTGATCCCGCGCGGCTCTCTGGGTTTGAAACTGCTGCTGGTGTGTTTGCTGGTGCTGGTGATGGGCATTCCGTTGCTCTTGGTGGGCGGGCTTGTCGGCGAGCGGCAGGCGCGCGCGGGGCAGGTGACCAGCGAGATCGGCGCAAAGGCCGGCGGCCCCCAAAGCGTCGGCGGGCCGATGCTGCTTGTGCCGTATCAGCGTATTGTTGAGACCACCGACGACCAGGGCCGCACCCAGCGCCGCAACGAGCGCGGCTCGTTCGTGGTGTTCGCCGAAACCGGCGCCGCCGATACGACGCTTACGGTTCAAGATCGAAGGCTCGGCATTTACCGCGCCGCCATCTACACCGCGATCACCGATTTCGACGCCAGATTTAGCCCCGCCGCCGCGCTCAATGGCGTTGACCCGGCGTACCGCTTCGATTGGAGCCAAGCGCGGATCGTCATGTTCGTCAGCGACAGCCGCTCGATCCGCAATGCCGCGCAATTGCGTTTCGCCGATGGTCGGACCGCGATTTTGGAGCCGATCTCGGACCTGAGCCTCGCCGCGCCCGCCCAGGCGGAAGCCTATGCGCGCCCAGGACTCAGCTCAGCGCCGGCTTATCCGCTGCCTTCGAACCTGCAAGCATTCGCGGCGCCGGCGGGGTTTTCCGCCGCACCGCGCGATTTCAGCGTGGAGACCCGACTCGAACTCACAGGCGCGCAGCGTTTCGCTATCGCCGCTTTCGCGCAGGACACCAGCGCCTCCATTCGCGGCGACCGCAGCGACACGCGCGCGGAAGGCTACTTCCAAGCCGGAGAAGCGCCTGCGGAGAACGAGGCGGGCTTTGCGGTATCTTGGCGGGTGCCGTTCGTGGCGCGCGGCATCGAGAAAGCGGCCGATCTGAACAGTTTCAATCTTGGCCTCGCCGCCCAGCGCGACATGGCGGTGAGCTTTGTGGCGTCCGACGACATCTACCAGGGTGTGGCGCGCGCGGTGCGTTACGCCATCATGTTCATCGGCATCGTGTTCTTGGCGACTCTGATTTTCGAAGCGGTCAGCGGCAAGAAAGCGCACCCCGCGCAATACATCCTGGTCGGCCTGGCGCAGTGCGTGTTTTATCTGCTGCTGCTGTCGATGACGGAGCTGATTGGCTTTAGCCTTGCGTTCGTCATCGCCGCAGGCGCCACCGTCAGCTTGCTTGCCTATTATGCGGGCGCCGCTTTCAACTCGCGCGCGATCGGCATGCGCGCGCTGGTCAGTTTGGCGGCTTTGTACGCGGCGATGTACGTGCTGATGACGTTGGAGGATTTCGCGCTGCTGGCGGGCTCGGTGGTGGCGTTCGCGGTGCTGACCGCGGCCATGCTGGCGACGCGGCGGATCAATTGGTACGGCAAGGCGGCGGAAGCGGGGTAGCGGGGCCTTGACGGCCCCGGCGCACCCCGCCATCACGCTCTGCTCATGGTCGAACTTACGCTTCCAAAGAACTCGCAGGTCAAAGCCGGCAAACGCTATCGCGCCGCGAAGGGCGCCAAGCGCGTGCGCCAGTTCAAGGTGTACCGTTACGATCCGGATTCCGGCGAAAATCCGCGCTGGGACACCTACGACGTCGATCTCGGCAGCTGCGGGCCGATGGTGCTCGACGCGCTGATCGCCATCAAGAACGACATCGATCCGACACTCACGTTCCGCCGCTCCTGCCGCGAGGGCGTGTGCGGCTCGTGCGCGATGAACATTGCCGGGCGCAATACGCTCGCCTGCACCAAGGGCATCGGCGAATTGCCGGCGGGGGCCATCACGGTGTCGCCGCTGCCGCATCAGCCGGTGATCAAGGATCTGGTGCCCGACCTCACCACTTTCATGGCGCAATACGCGGCGATCCAGCCCTATCTGCAATCGGAGACCCCGGACCCTTCGGCCGAACGCCGCCAAAGCCCAAAGGAGCGCGCCAAGCTCGACGGGCACTACGAGTGCATTCTCTGCGCCTGCTGTTCGACGGCGTGTCCGTCCTATTGGTGGAATGGCGACCGTTTCATGGGCCCCGCCGCGCTGTTGCAGGCGAACCGCTGGATTTCCGACAGCCGCGACGATCACAAGAGCGAACGCCTCGATGCGCTCGAAGACCCGTTCAAACTCTATCGCTGCCACACCATCATGAATTGCGCACAGGTCTGTCCGAAGGGCCTCAACCCAGCGAAAGCGATCGCCGAGATCAAGAAGGAAATGGTGGAGCGGAAGCTGTGAGTCCCTTCTCCCCGTGAGGGGAGAAGGTGGCGCGAAGCGCCGGATGAGGGGCTTGCGGTGCTGACGGTGGGGCGCGTGTGCGGGCATCCGCAATCGTTGTGGACCAAGCCCGCACCTTGAAGGTTTTTCCGGTCTTGACCGAAGGCGCGCATCGAGCCGATCAATGAAGCGCGAGTTGAGGAGCGAGGAGCGCAACGTGGCGAGTATCACAGACATTGCGATTGGCTTGCTGCCGATGCTGCTGCTGATCGGCGCTTGGTGGATATTCATGAACCGAATACGCGCGCCGGGTGGCTATCAGGCGCAATGCCTCGATTACATGCGACGCCAAACCGAGGCGCTTGAGCGAATTGCGGCCGCTGCGGAGAACAAGCGCCCCTGAGCGCGCTACGGCGAAGCCAGCGCGCACATCACGCACGCGCCAGTCCACAAGCGCCGCGTAATCCCCCATCCGGCCCTTCGGGCCACCTTCTCCCCTCAAGGGGGGAAGGGAAATCGCGTGCTTCTACGCTCGCTTTTCACGCCGGCTTGACCGCCGGCGGGTCGCGCCACGCGCATTCCGGCCCATCAGGATCATACGCAATATCCGGTGCGTCCGGCAGCACGCGTTCGACGTAGTGCTTGATGCGGCGCGAGATGTTGTTTGCGTCGCCGGCGGAATGCTCAGGCGCGATCAGCGGGCCAAAAGTGAGCTGGTAGGTTTTACCCTGCTTGTTGAGCAATTCGTGGAACAAAGTGATGTCGCGCAGCTCGGCGGAGAAGCGCGAGAAAGTGTGGAACCAGAACGCGTACGGCCCCGCCACATGGCAGGGCAGGATCGGCAGTTCGTATTTGCGCGCCAGGCTCACCGCGGTTGGCATCCATTCCGGATCGGTGAGGCGCCCGTCGTCGCGCACGCGCGCCAGCCGCCCGGCTGGGAACACCATCAGCGGGCGGTTCTCGGCGAAGGCTTGCTCGGTCATTTTCAACGTAACGCGCGTGCGTTCGCGCGTACGCTTGGCCAGCACCCATTCCACCGGGATCAGGGCCTCGTCGAAACGCGGGCAGACGCGGTTGGCGTCGGAATTGGCGTAGATGGCGATATCGGGTCGCGGGCCTTTGATCGCATCGTAGACGGCGATGCCATCGGTTATTCCGGTCGGATGGTTGGCGAGCAGGATAAAAGCGCCGCGCTTCGGGATCCGCTCGGCCCCGCGCATCTCGAGCTTCACACTCAGCAATTGCGAGATATGCTCCAACGCCTCCTGCCCGCCCATTGGCGCGATCGCGTCGGCCATGCGCACGGCTTTGTTGTAGTTGAGCAGCGTGAACAAAGGCGGGCGCACAAATGGCCAGAGCGGGCCGCTGGAAAGCTTCGGCGCGCGCTCCTCGATCAGCACGTCGACGATGTGCTTGGGCGCGGGCGCGCGGGCGGGCAGGGCGGCGGCGGTGGTCGACTCAACCGTCATGACCTTTAAGTGACATGGGGTGGGGCGGGCGAAAAGAGGCTTGCGTCGGCGCGCGCGCGCGGCTTCGTTGCCGGCATGGCGGTGAATCGAAAGCAGCAGACGCATGCATTCGTGCATCTCCCCCTCCCCGCGAGGGGNNGGGGGGTGGGGTGTTACTCCGCCATTTCCGGGTTGGAGCGCACTCCTCCTCGCCCGCAAACTTTGGAGTTCAAGCGCATTGCAGCGAAGTGCCAACATTGGCGTCTCACCCCACCCCCTACCCCCTCCCCTGGCGGGGAGGGGAGGCGTTGATCGCGCCGCAACATGATTCTCCCCGCCTATCGCGAACGCTTGGCGCGCGGGGCGCTCGCAGCCGACCCCGCCCAGGCCGCCGCCGCCGAGCGGTTGGAGAGCCTGGCCCAGGCGCTGGCGCGCTGGAAGCCCGACGCTTGGCTTGACAAGGGCGAAACCCCGCGCGGGCTTTACCTTTGGGGGCCGGTCGGGCGGGGCAAATCCATGCTGATGGATTTGTTCTTCGAGGCCGCGCCCGTCGCCAAGAAGCGCCGCGCGCACTTTCATGAATTCATGCTCGGCGTGCACGCCTTGCTGCGCCAGGCGCGCGCCAGCAGGAGCGAGGGCGCGGGCCAGGACCAGATTATCGCCCAGGCAGCGCGCAAGATCGCCGAGGAAGCGCGTCTCCTCTGCTTCGACGAAATGCAGGTCACCGATATCGCCGACGCCATGATCCTGGGGCGGCTGTTCGAGCGCTTGTTCGCCGAAGGCGTGGTGGTGGTGGCCACCTCCAACCGGCCGCCGGAGGAATTGTACAAGAATGGCCTGAACCGGCAGCTGTTTTTGCCGTTCATCGCCATGATGAAGGAGCGGCTCGATAGCGTCGAAATCGCTGGCCCTCGCGACTTCCGTCTGACGCAGCTCATGGCCGCGCCGGTGTATTATTCGCCGCTGGGGCCCGCGGCGGACGAGGCGATGGCGCGCGCTTGGGCCCGGCTCACATTTAGCGCAGCACCTCAGGCGCTCACGCTTAATGTCGGGGGGCGGGTCTTGCGGGTGGAGCGCGAGGCCGCCGGCGTCGCCCGCTTTTCGTTCGCGGAGCTTTGCGCGCGGCCGCTAGGCGCGGCGGATTTCCTCGAAATCGCAGAGCGCTTCCACACGGTGCTGATCGAGAACGTCCCCAGACTCACCCCTGCAATGCGCGAAGAAGCCGCGCGCTTTCGCACTCTGATCGACGCGCTCTACGAAGCCAAGGCAAAGCTCATCGCCAGCGCCGAAGCCGAGCCGGGAGAGCTTTATCCCGCTGGCGATCAGAGTTTCGAGTTCGAGCGCACAGCGTCGCGGCTGATGGAAATGCGCTCCGAAGCCTATCTCGCGCTGCCGCGCCGCGACGCGGAATGGAAGCAGGGGATTGTGGGGTAGTTGGACGCCTAACGCCGCCCCACCGCACGCAGCAGCGCACGGCCGACGCGGCCGTCCTGACATGCGGCCATCGGGATGTCGCGGGTTCCGTTCGGCGTTTGCAGCACGGCGTCGCTCTGGCCGCCGGTTTGGGCGATG
>DPWD01000042.1 GCA_003526465.1 Hyphomonadaceae bacterium | reverse complement strand
GCTTCGCCCGCGCGCGCGCCATCGAGCAAGTTCGCGGTTTCGTAGAGCGGCAGTCCCACCACCGAAGAGTAAGAGCCAATTATGGAAACGATAAAGCGCGCGGCGCGCCCTTGCGCGGCGTAGCCGCCAGCTTTGCCCTTCCATTCGCCGCAAGCAACGTAGGCGTCGGTCTCCGCAGCTGACAGAAGCTTGAACCGCACGCGCGTTTCAACCAGGCGCTCGCGAACGCGGCCATCGCTCGTCCGCAACGCGATTGCTGTGTAAACCCTGTGCGTGCGCCCCGAGAGCAGCGCCAAACAAGCACGCGCCTCAGCTTCGGTTTCCGCCTTCGGCAAGATGCGCCGGCCGACGGCAACGACAGTGTCGGCGGCGAGGATGCGAGGCGCTTGCGCTCTATCTTGGACCGCCGGCGTCCCCGCCGGCGAGACGCCGGCGGTCCAAGAAGAAGCGACCGCTTCTGCCTTGGCGCGTGCAAGCCGCAGCGCCAACAGGCGCGGGGTTTCGCCCCTGAGCGGCGTTTCATCGACATCCGCTGAAACTACCGCGTCGGGCTTAACGCCGATCTGCCGCAGCAATTCAAGCCGGCGCGGGCTCGCGCTCGCCAACACAAGCGGTGCGGTCATGGCCGGTTCGTAAAGCCCAGACGCTGCGCGAAGACGCGGTCGACGAAGCGCGGGCCGAGCAAGCGCGGCAAAGTGCGGTCCACGAACGGGCGGCTCAAAATGGCGTAGCGGGTCTTGGGTTTGGCGCTGGTGAGGCAATTCCAGACCAAATCGCCAACGCGAGCGGCCGGTAGGCCTTCCTTGCCCTGCTTCAGCATATATTCGAGCACGCGCGGAATCGTCGCCGCGTACGGCGAATTAGCGAACCGGTTTAGATTCTCCTGCTCGGCCTTGGCCCAGATCGGCGTGGCGATGGCGCCAGGGCCGATGACGATCACGTCGATGCCGAACAGCATGAGTTCGCGCCGCAGCGATTGCGAATACCCTTCCAGCGCGAACTTGGAAGCCGAGTACGGGCCCACGAAAGGCGAGCCGTTCTGCCCGCCTACCGACGAGATCATGACGATGCGGCCTGGAGCACCAGTGCGGTCGGGGTCGGCGCCCAAAAGCGGCGCGAACGCGCGCGTGACGTTGTGCACGCCAAACAAATTGATCTCGAACTGCCGCCGCAAATCATGCGTGTCGAGATGCAGCAGCGGTCCAGGCACGGCGATGCCGGCATTGTTGACAAGCCCAAACAGGCGACGCCGGCCCAAGATTTCCGCCACCCTTGCCGCGCCCACGTTCACAGCGGCTTCGTCAGCGACATCGAACAACAGCGGGGTCACCGCGGCGCCGAATTCGCTGCTCAGGCTGTCAGCGTCCCCCTGCTTGCGCACGCTGGCGAACACGTGTGCGCCCTCGCGCACGGCCTTGGCCACCGCAGCGCGGCCGATGCCGGTTGACGCCCCGGTTACCACGACGGCGCGGTCAAGCGATCCTGCGGTCATTTGAAACGATAGGTGACGCGACCCTTGGTCAAGTCATACGGCGACATTTCCACCAGCACTTTGTCCCCGGCGAGCACGCGGATGCGGTTCTTTCGCATCTTGCCGGCGGTGTGGCCGATAATCTCGTGGCCGTTCTCCAATTCGATGCGGAAGGTGGCGTTGGGCAATAGCTCCATCACGGTTCCGCTGAACTCTAGCAATTCCTCTTTCGGCATTCTCCCCTCATGATTCCGTGGAAAGTCGGGGCCTTATAGGCCTGGGTTTCTAGCCCGTCGATGGGCGCTGGAAGCGGGCGGCGATGCGCCGCTCCAGGGAGTCCCGCACCAGCCGATATTCGCTAAGCACCTGTTCACGCGAGCCTTCCGCTAGGGAGGGGTCGAGGGTGGGCCAATATTCCACCGCCCCGCCCAGGAGTGGGATCAGCCCCAAGGCGTGGTGGTGGGCCTCCGGGCCCAGCGACACAATCAGGTCGAACGGTCCTTGTTCATCGTCATCGAAAGCCGCGAAGCCCTTGGGCCTTAGCCGGCTCAAATCGCCGCCAACCTCATCTATAACCACCGCCGCCATCGGGTGCACCGCGCCAGCCGGGCGCACCCCCGCGCTGTCAACCCGGATCAACGGCCCAAACCGCAAGCGCATCAGCTCGGCCGCCATCGGCGAGCGGATGGAATTGTGCGTGCAGGCGAAAAGGACTGCAGCCGGGAGCTCGCCTGTCATCTCCCGCTAGCTCCGCGTGTGGAGTGCGACCACCAGCGTGAACAGTCGCCGCGCGGTTTCGAGATCAAGCGTGAATTTGTTCGCGAGCGCCTCGATCAGCATCTCGGCGGCGTCGTTGTGAAGGCCGCGCCGCCCCATGTCGATCGCCTCGATCTGGCTCGGCGCGGCGGTGCGAATGGCGGCGTGATAGCTCTCGCAGATGAGCGCGTAGTCCTTGAGCGTCTTGCGCAGCGCCGCCATCGAGAAATGATGCGCGCACACAGGCGCGTCAGCGGCGTCGGAAACAGCGAACTCGAGCCTGCCCTCGGCCACGGCGAGCGTCAACGCGTATGGCCCACGATCCTCGCCCACGACAGCGAAGGAATTGCTTTCTTTCAGATCGAACAGCGCGATGCGGCGTTCGTGCTCGGCGTTGGGGCTGGCCGGCGCGAGCGAGCCCTGGTCGAGGGTTATCTCGATGAGTCGGTTGCGTTCGCTCATTCACGAGGATTCATGATCGGGCCGGCGCGGCGTACGCCAAGGATCGCCCATGTCGAGCAGAACCGCATCCAGGCATTCGACCTCGATCGCGATCTCGCCGCCGCCCGCCAACACAAGATTTACCGCGCCGCCCGGCGGTTCATTCGCTGGCTTGAACGCCAGAGAAAGCACCGCCGCCAACGCCTCCGGGGCGTCCTGACGCACCTTGCGGCTTTTCACTGCGAGCACGCCCTCGAACGAGAGCGCCGCGCGAATGCGTTCAAACGGCCCGCGCTCGCCGGCTTCTTCCCAGCGAAACCGGTTCATCAGAATGGTGAAGCGGCGCGCTTTGGCGTCGAAATGCAACTCGGAGACGCGAACCAAGGCGTCCTGCGCGGCGGCGGCGATAATTTCCAAATCGCCCCCATCCTCGGCTCGCAATTTCAAGTGCTGCGCCATGCCGCCCCTATTCGCCCTTCTCACGCACAATCTGCGCCCCGCACGCGGCGAGCTTTGCCTCCAGGCCCTCGAACCCGCGGTCGAGGTGATAGACGCGGTTGACCAGGGTTTCACCCTCCGCCGCGAGCCCGGCGATTACCAGGCTTACCGAAGCGCGCAAATCGGTGGCCATTACCGGCGCGCCGAACAAGCGGCCAACTCCGGTCACCACCGCCTCGTTGCCGTGCACCGCTATTTGCGCGCCCAGCCGCGTCAGTTCCGGGGCGTGCATGAAACGGTTCTCGAAAATGGTTTCGCGGATGCGCGACTGGCCATCGGCGAGGCACAGGAGCGCCATTGCTTGGGCCTGCAGGTCGGTGGGAAAGCCTGGGAACGGCTCGGTCTCGATGTCAGCCGGCGCAAGCTGCGACTTGTGGCCGCGTATGACGCGCAAGCCACGCGCCTCGGCTTCAATGCTGATCCCGGTGGCGCGCAAGAACTTGAGCAGCGCCGCAAGGTGTTCGAAGCGTCCACCCTGCAGCAGCACGTCGCTGCCCGGCGTCGCCGCAGCGGCCAGCGCATAAGTGCCGGTTTCGATGCGATCGGCCACCACGGCGTGCCGCGCGCCCTTCACGCTCGCCGCGCCGCTGATGCGGATTTCGCTGCCTCCCGCCCCTTCCACGCGCGCGCCCATGGCGTTCAGGCACTCGGCGAGGTCGGCGATTTCAGGTTCCTGCGCGGCGTTTGAAAGGACCGTGTCCCCCTTAGCCAGAACAGCGGCCAGCATGGCGTGTTCGGTGGCGCCGACGGAAACGAATGGGAACTCAATTTCAGCGCCCTTGAGGCCGCGCAGTGCGGCGGCCTTCACATAGCCCTGCTCGATATGGATGTCGGCGCCCATGGCCTCGAACGCCTTCAGGTGCAAGTCCACCGGGCGTGCGCCGATGGCGCAGCCGCCTGGCAATGACACCGTCGCGTGGCCCACCCGCGCCAGCAGCGGCCCCAGCACGTTGAAAGAGGCACGCATTTTGCGCACCTGGTCGTAGGGAGCTATGGTCGAGCTGATCTCGGCGGCGTGCAGGCGCAGCGTGCGCGCTTCCTTTATCCAGGCTATTTCCACGCCGAGCGACGCCAAGAGCTGCGCCATGAAGCGGGTGTCGGCGAGATCGGGCATGTTTTCGAGCACCAGCGGCTCGGCCGACAGCAGAGCCGCTGCCTGCAGCTTCAGCGCCGAATTCTTGGCCCCGTAGATGGGGATAATTCCCTTGAGGGGCGCCCCGCCCGTGATGGCGATACGGTCCATGTGGCTCTTTCGTTGCTCCCCCGGCGTTGCTCCCCAAGTGGCGGGTTATGGGGTGGAGCGCGGGCGCCGGCAAGCCGCTAGGGAGCTGCTATTTCTTCGCCGTGGGTTTGGGTTTGGCGGCTGCCTTGCGCTTGGCCATGTTGCTTTTCAGCGCCTGGGCGAGGCGCTCTTGGCGGGTTCTTGGACCCGTCTTAGGCAGCGGCTTGGGGTTCATTGCCTAGGGTGAACTCCTGACGCCACGGGAGTGGACTGAACTCCCGACTTCACCCTTACCAAAGGTGCGACCGAAACACGTAAGAGTATGACCTTATTGCGTTTGTTGCGCCGCTGGAAGAGAGCACCGCAAGAATCTCAAGGTGCGTCCTAGTTTTGCGGCGGCTGTGGCTGTGCGGCCGGCTTGGCGTCCGCTTGCACTTCGGCGACGAGGTCTTCGACATCTTCCGCGAACTCGGCAGCGGCGCCACGCGCGCGTTCATAGAGACTGAATCCGCGCCGCAGCACGTCGCGCGCAGCCGGGCGCGCGGCTCTGAGCAACCTGGGCGCGGCGATGATCGTTGCGACGGCCAGAACACCGGCGCCCGCCATCAACACCGTTCCAAGAACACGTCTGGCAAGACCCATGATTTATGCTTAGCGGATGTCGTGGCCGCGACTTTGCCTAAGATCAACCATAGGGATTGACTTGGCGTTCACTCCCCCCGGGCCGGCCTGTCGGGCGCCGATCTGATCTGGATCATTCTATGATTAGGGTCAAAACTCATTAATT
>DPWD01000177.1 GCA_003526465.1 Hyphomonadaceae bacterium | reverse complement strand
ATGATGGGCCGGCTCGCGCCGGCGCCGAAGAAGGTCGTGGTGACGCCGGGTTGGGCGTCGAGCGTGTCGCCCAAGCCGCCGTTCAGGCTTTCAACGATGTCGTCGCGGCCGAGCACGGTGGCGCCTTGCAGGCTCTCGATGCGCGATCCTTCGATCGGCGCGGTGACCACGATTTCGTCTTCCGGCTTGGCTTGCGCGGCTGCCGACGCAGGCAGCAGGGCGCCGACGAACGCGGCCACGACCAGCGCCGCGCGGTCTTTGGGATTGGTGGACATTAGCGGATTTCCTCATGCATTCGTTCACAGGTTCGGATTGACGCACGCGTGCGCCAGCGCCGCACAAAGCGATGCGACTTCAGTGAGCTTCAGGCGAGGAAGGGAGGCGCGCGGCTGCGCCAGGCGTGCGACCGAGCGAGGGTCGCAATTGAAGTGTCAGCATGACCCGCCACCAGCAGCACCAGCGCGCTCGGCGCTTCGACCACCAATTGCGGCTGCAGGGACAGGCCGGCAGTAGCTGCGGCAACCTGGCAGACGGGGCACAGAATCGCGTCCGCGCCGCCGCTGTGATCGTCGGCCGGCGCCGTGTAAACACGCGCCGCGTCCGCGAACGCGTGCAACGGGCGATCCACATGGGTTTGGACAAGAACGCAATTGATGAGAACCGCCGCAGCCGCGAAAAACGCGGTCTNNAACCGCCGGGCGCTAAGCGGCGCCGCCCTGCGAAGGGGGTTCCGGGCGGACGCGACGCGAAGGGCGAATGGCGCTCTCACGCCAAAACTCTAGGCCGTTGGAATGTTATTGTATAGCGCCGCACGACAGAGGGGCGAGTAGCCGCGACGCCGCGCGTCGCGTGGGCGATTCAACGCTGCCTCGGGGCCTAGGCGGCACTCCACCGGGCCAAGCTTGGCTGCGCGCCCCAGGCGCGGCCCGCTTTAACCCACGATTTCCTGATCGCTGAAAAAGAACTCGATCTCCCGGCCCGCGTTTTCGAGCGAGTCCGAGCCGTGCACCGTGTTTGCCTCGATGCTCTCGGCAAATTGTTTGCGGATGGTGCCTTCGCCTGCGTTGGCGGGGTTGGTCGCGCCCATGACATCGCGATACTTCGACACCGCGTTCTCGGCTTCGAGAACCTGCACCACGACGGGCCCCGAAATCATGAAGTCCACCAGATCGCGGAAGAACGGCCGCTCCTTATGTATCGCGTAGAAGCCTTCCGCCTGGCCTTCCGAGAGCCACAGCCGCTTTTGCGCGACGATGCGCAAGCCAGCGCCTTCGATCACGGCGTTGACCGCGCCAGTGAGATTGCGCTTGGTCGCATCCGGTTTGATGATCGAGAGCGTGCGTTCGACGGCCATGAGATAAAGGGCTCCAGGGAGATTGAGCGGGGTCTATAGCGGGGGGCGTGCGCCCCGCCAAGTGCGTCAGAAGCACCCCAACGCCGCGATGCGCCCCGCTCCGTCCAGAACGACATTGAGCCTCCGAGGCCGGTACTCAAGCGTCGATGGCTCGACCCTGTTGAGAACCAGCGCGTCAGCGGGGAGCGCTGCCTGCTGCAACGACACAAATTCTTCACCAACCAGGTGCTCGAAAGCGCTCGCGCCGCACTCGTCGCCAGCGATCACGAACCGATCTTCCAACGCCGCGGGCGATGCGGCAGCCAACGGGCGCGGCCCCGCGCACGCACAAGCAAACGTGAGCAGCGCGGCGGCAAAAGCGCCGTCAATAACACGCAAGCGAACCAACCTTGCCATCGTTTCCCACCATGACATTAAGCCGCTCCGGCGAGAAATCCTGCGTCACCATCATATCCGGCGTGATGACGCGCGCGCGGGCCGGCAGAGTGGCCCGGTCGATCTGAGCAGCAGGCGTTCCCACCAGATGGGCAAACCGGCCCGCACCGCAACTGTCGCGGCTGGTGGCCTCGGCGGCGGTCTGCGGCGTGGTCGCGACCTCCCGCTGATAGTCGCGCCCGAGCTTGTCAAGATCGCGATAGGTTTGCGGCGACTGCATGCACGCGACCGCCGCGAGCGCCAGAATCGCCGCCGTCAAGAATCTCATGCCTGTTTCTCCCATTTCCCGTCCGCGCTTTCGCGCCAATACGCGGTGCTGATCCCCGCTTCCTTGGCGATTTTCCAGTGCGACCTAGCCGATTCCAAGGCCGCCTCGTCGCGCCCATCAAACACCACGCAAGTGCGTTCGAAGGCGGAAGAGTCTCCCGCCTCGGCGCCGTCGACCAGGAACAGGATCTGCGCCGCATTGGGATTGCCGCCCTCGCTCGTGAGCCAAACCGGCTGGCGTTTGGGGTCGCCTTCACGTGCATGCGGCACGAAACTGTCGTCGCGAAACGTCCAGAGCACGGCGTCGAGCTGATCGAGCCTCTCGGCATTTCCTCCGCGCACCAACGCCCGCCAGCCGCGCTGCAGGCACTTCTCCAGCAGCGGCGGCAGTGCGCGTTCCAGGTCGCTGCGCTCGAGGTGATAGAACCAGAGTTCGGGCAATTATTCCTCGAACTTGTTCGCGATCAGCCGGTTCAAGAGCCGCACGCCGTAGCCGGTGGCCCAGGCGGGCGAGAGGGGGTCCTCGTAGGGCGCGGGTTTCCAGGCGGTGCCAGCGATATCGAGATGGGCCCAGTGCACGCCTTCGCGCACGAAACGCTTGATGAATTGAGCGGCCACGATCGAACCGCCCGCGGTCTTGCCGGAGATGTTTTTCATGTCGGCGTTGGGGCTGTCGATCATCTTGTCGTAGCCGGCCCCAAGCGGCATGCGCCACACCGGCTCGCCTTCTGCCGCTCCGGCCAGGACGATGGCGTGCGCTAGGTCATCATCGTTGCAATAGAGGCCGGCATTCTCGTGGCCGAGCGCCACGATCACCGCGCCGGTCAGGGTGGCGAGATCGATCACGGCGGTCGGATTGAACTTGTCCTGCGCGTACCAGATTGCGTCCGCAAGAATGAGCCGCCCCTCCGCGTCTGTGTTGAGCACCTCGATAGTTTGCCCCGACATGGTGGTGACGATGTCGCCAGGACGCTGTGCGTTCGCACCCGGCATGTTTTCCACCAGCGCCACCACGCCCACGACATTGGCCTTCGCCTTGCGCATGGCGATGGCCTTCATCGCGCCGGCCACGGCCGCTGCGCCACCCATGTCGCCTTTCATTTCCTCCATGCCAGCGGCGGGTTTGATCGAGATGCCGCCGGTGTCGAAGGTGACGCCCTTGCCGACCAGCGCGATCGGTTGTGCGCTCTTGGCGCGCGCGCCGTTCCACGACATCGTCACCAAACGCGCCGGATTGGCGCTGCCTTGGGCCACGCCCAGGAGCGCGCCCATGCCAAGTTTTTCCATGGTGGTGGGATCGAGCACATCGACATCGACGCCCAGCGTCTCAAGGTCGCGTAGCCGCTCGGCGAAGCTCGCGGGATAGAGCACGTTCGCTGGCTCGCTCACCAGATCGCGCGCGAAGAACACGCCTTCGGCAATCGCGGCGTCCTTCTCCGCGCGCGCGCGCGCTGCCGCCGGCGCTTCCATGGCGATTTCAACAATAGTCAGGGAAGGCTTTTGTTCCGGCTTGAGCTTTGTGCGGTAGCTGTCGAAGCGATACGCAGCCAAGCGCGCGCCAAGAGCGGCGTGTGCGCCTGCTTCCGATTTCGACACGCCCGGCAAGCCATCCGGCTGCAACACCAGTTTCTCGGCCCCCGAGGTAAGCGTGCGGCGCACCGCGTGGCCCGCCCAACGCTCCACGGCGAGCCCATCGGCGCTTTCTTCTTTGCCAACGCCGATCACAAGCACGCGCTTGAAGTCGACACCCTCCGGCGCAAGGAGGTCAATCGCCCACCCCGGTCCCCCGGTGAAGCGGATCGCATCGAGCGCCTTGGTGATGCGGCCTCCCGTGGCTGCATCCACCGCCTGCGCCGAGGGCAGCAATTTGCCGCCCTCGCTGGCCATCACGGCCAAGACATCGCCGCCGGCGCTGGTTGCAAAGCGAATGTCCATGAAATCCCCTGGGGAAAAACCGACGCTTTCCGCGCCTTGAGTGGAAGCCATTACCCAGACCCGGTCCGGTTGAAAAGCAGGCGCGGCGAGGCCACTGACGCGGGACTGTTTCCCCCCCGCTCCAAACCGGTCTAGGGAAGCGGACAGATGAACACGGTTTCAGCATATCTTTTCCGCCAGGCGGTCGGTCCGCTGCTGGCGATCCTGGGGGCGCTCGCCGCCATCGCCATCTTGACCCAGGGGCTTAATCAGCTTGATCTGCTGGTCACCAACCGCCGCGCGGGATTGGCCTTCGCCTGGGTGACGGTCTTGGCTTTGCCGCAGCTGATTTCGCTAATTTTGCCAATGGCGGTGTTCATCGCCGTTATTTACGCGCTGAACCGCATGCAGAACGACAGCGAGATCGCCGTGCTTTACAGCACCGGGCTCTCGCGACGGCAGATCGCGCGCCCTATCCTGCAATTGGCGACCTTGGCCGCACTCGCGCACCTCTTCATCGCGGTGGTTGTGCAGCCGGCGGCTTCGACGGAGCGGCGGCAAGTTCTGTTCGAACTGCGCAACGATATCGCATCGAGCCTGATCGAAGAGGGCTCGTTCACGTTCCCAGCGGAAAACCTCACCCTTTATGCTCGCGGCCGTGGCGGCGGCGGGGAATTGCGCGATCTGTTGATCAACGACGCCCGCCACACCCCAGACATCACCTACACCGCTCGCGCCGGCGCCATCGCCACAATCGACATCGAGGGCGTTCAGACGCCGGTTATCGTCATGCGCGACGGCCAAGTGCAGCGCCAGACCGCGACGGGTTCAGTCGATGTTCTCGATTTCGACCGCTACGTGCTGCAATTGGGCGATGCGTTCGAGGAAACCGATCTGTTCTTCCTGAAAGCGGGCGACCGTACGCTCTACGACCTATTTTTTCCCGACCGCACCGCGCATTATGACCAGCGCAACATAGAGAAATTCCTGGCTGAGGGGCATGCCCGCTTGTCAGCGCCTCTGCTCAACATCGCGATGGCCGCGATCGCCTTGGCGGGTGTGCTCGGGGGTGAATTCAGCCGCCGCGGATATGCCCGCCGCATCGGCTATACTGCGGTTTCTGCGCTGGTGGTGCGGCTGCTGCCGCTTGGCGTGCCGGGGGCGGCCGAAGACGATCCTGTGCTCAACGTCATTCAATATGCACTACCCATCATCGTGACCCTAGTGTGTGGCGCCATGCTGGCAGGCAGACGCGCGCGAAAGCGGCGATTGACCGAGGGACCCTCGCTGTTGGCGGGGGCTTGAGATGGGCTTTCTGTCTTCCCGCCTTGGGCGATACATCATGGTGCGTGTGCTGAGCGGCTTGGCCGTCGCACTTATTGGCGTGCTGGCTTCGATCCTGCTCATCGACCTGGTTGAACAGATGCGCACGATTGGCGCGCGCACGGATCTTAGCCTGCTGGATGCTGCTCGTCTGACCTTGCTCAAGGCGCCGATGCTGATCGAGCAGACGCTGCCGTTTGTGGTGCTCGCCGGTTCGATGATGGCGATCATCGGCCTGAACCGGTCGAGCGAGTTGGTGGCCATGCGCGCGGCCGGCGTTTCGGCGTGGCGCTTCTTAGCGCCGGCGGCTTTCATTGGCGCACTGGCGGGCGTCGCTGCGGTCACCGCACTGAATCCGCTGGGCGCCCATCTCTACCGTGCGTTCGAAACCGAGAAGAGCGATGCGCTGTCCAGCGGCGGCGAGGGCGACCACGACAACGGCGTCTGGATTCGCCAGGGCGACCCGGAAGGCCAGGTGGTGATCCATGCCGATGATGTCGACCCCAGCGGCGCCACCTTGCTGCAGGCCACCTTCATCTTTTTCGAAGTGCGCCAGGACACGCTGCGGTTCACTCGCCGTATTCGCGCCGCCGAGGCTGAACTGAAACCGGGATTCTGGCAGCTGCGCGAAATTGTGGAAGCCACACCAGGGGGCAGGCCTGTCCGTCAGCCCAATCTGGCCATTCCCACCACCCTCGATCCCTCCGAGCTGATCAACCGCTTTGTCAATCCAGCAACGCTCTCATTTTGGGCCCTGCCCCATTTCATCAATGAAGCGCGCGCAGCCGGGTTTGCGCCTACGCGCTACGAGCTCAAGCAGCAGAGCCTGCTGGCGTTTCCCCTGCTGCTGGCGGCAATGGCGGGCCTGGGGGCGGCGTTTTCGCTGCAACTCCAACGGCTTGGCAATTTGGCTCAGTGGGGCGCCGGTGGCGTGGGCATCGGCTTGTTCTTGTTTTTCTACAGCCAGTTGGCCGGCGCCTTCGCCATGACCCAGACCGTTCCGGCGGTGGTCGCGGCCTGGAGCGCGCCATTCGCCGGTTCATTCATCGCACTCGCCCTGGTGGCGTTCCTGGAGGACGGGTAACGGGGTGCGGCTGCCACAGGTTCACCCATAGGGAGTCCAGCCCTGGACGCCCTGGCCCTGGGACGCTTAGGTAGCGCGGGGAGTCGCCTAAGAGGGATGTGGATGAGCCGTTCGGGGGAGTTGGCCGACCGTTCGGCCGAACGGACACCGTTCGGCTGGGCCGCGCTTGCCGCGGCTTTAGCGGTATGCGCCAGCCCCGCGGCGCTAGCCCAGACCCCGGCCATCGCTCCAGCCGGAATCAACCCTCCGGTATTGCTGGAAGCGGACCAATTGGTCGACGACCAGACCGCGCGCACGATCACCGCCGAAGGCGACGTGCAGGTTCGCTACGAAGGGCGAACACTGCGCGCCGACCGTTTGGTCTACGATCTCAATTCCGGCGCCATTCGCGCCATCGGCAATGTGCAGGTGGTGCTCGAGGACGGCTCGACAACATACGCCACCGAGATTGAAGCTGATGAAGCGTTGAATGTCGGCGCCGCGCACGAATTGCGCGCACGCCTTGGCGAGACCGGAACGCTCGCGGCGCGTTCGGCGCTGCGCCATGGCCAAGGCGAAAGCGAACTCAGAAACGTCATCTACACCAGCTGCCCTGTTTGCGAGACCGGCGACCGGCCTCCGACCTGGAGCCTGCGCGCGCGTCGCGCCATCCAAGACCACGAGACGCGCACCGTATCCTATCGCGGCACTGTGATCGAAATCGCCGGCTTGCCGGTGATGTACCTGCCCTATTTCGCCCACCCGGATCCGACTGTCGAGCGCGCCTCGGGCCTGCTGCCGCCAAGCATTGGCCGCAACGACCGGCTCGGCGCGTTTTACGAGCAACCTTATTATTGGGCGATTTCACCTTCTCAGGATCTGACGACCTCGCTGCGCGTGCACGAGACCGTCAATCCTCTGGCCTCTCTGGAATATCGTAAGCGCTTCTGGTCCGGCGACCTCGAACTCACCTCCACGCTTACCGAGGAAGCGATCTTCGACTCCGACGGCGTCCGGCTCGGCGACAAGAACGCGCGCTACAGCCTGTTCGGGCGCGGCCTCTTCGAAATCAGCGATTATTGGAATTGGGGCTTCGGCGTTGAGCACATCGACGACGACGATTATCTGCGCCGCTACGACCTGGACGGCCCCGGCGAACGGCGCGGACCCTTCGTCGGTCAGGACACGCGGCTAATTTCGCAATTGTTCGCGATCGGGCAGTCCGAGCGCTCTTATTCTTCCGTTTCCTTTGTCGATTTTCAGGGATTGCGCGAATTCGACAGCCCAGACCTGTTGCCTGTCATGCTGCCGCTCGCGGAGACTGAGACCGTGTTGCCGGCCCTCGGCGGGCAATTGCGTTTGCAGGCCCACGCGGCGGTGCTGTCTCGCGGCGACAACGTCGCCACGCTCGGTTTCGAAGGCAACGACGCGCGCGTCTCCGCTGGCGCGCTGTGGCGCCGCGACGCCGTGTTCGGACCGGGCATGGTGGTTAGCCCATTCGCGCAGGTGCGCGGCGATCTCTACGAAATCGAAACCAGCCCGGACCAATATGAGACCGTGAGCCGCGGCCTCGGCTTGGCCGGCGCCGAACTCTCCTGGCCATTCATGCGCCCCGGCGAGCGCTTCGATCTGGTAGTCGAGCCGGTGGCGATGGCGGCCTACGCCAGCAAGGACGCCGACGATCCGCGCATCGTCAACGAAGACAGTCTCTCCTTCGAACTCGATGATTCCAACCTGTTCCGTCCTAACGCCGCGCCCAATTACGACCTCTGGGAGCCCGGTGGACGGGTGAGCCTCGGTGTGCGCGCGAGCGCGCGGGCGCACAGCGGCGAAAGCGCGACGCTGCTCTTCGGTCGCCGCTGGCGTAACGAACAGGCGCCCGGGTTCACCCAACAGAACAATCTGGACGGCCGCGCCACCGATTGGGTTGGCGCGCTGCAGGCCGATCTCGGCCCCAATTTCGGCGCCGAGGCCCGCGTGCGCCTCGATGACGAGCAATTGGACATCAACCGCATCGACCTCGGGGTTCGCGCAGCCCTTGGCCGCTTCTCGGCAAACGCCCGCTATTTCAGCATCGACGACACCCTTGCCCCGGGCGACCCGAACCGCGAAATTTCGGCCCAGGCCGGGATTAACCTCGCCTGGGGATGGCGGATGCAGGCCGGACTGACCCGAGACCTCGATTCAGACATAAATCTGCGCCAGGACATCCGCGCCATTTACGAGGATGATTGCACCTTCCTGGAGATCGCCTACACGCGGTCGGAAACCCAGAGAGGCACAATCGGCCCCAACGAGGGTTTGCAGATCCGGATCGGACTGCGCTCGCTTGGGGTATTCGGCGGGAGCTGAGGCCATTTATGAAGAGAATGAGGATGCACACCGCCGCGGCGGCGCTGGCAGCGGCGCTCGCGGCCATGACAAGCCCGGCGGCCGCCCAACTTGGCGAAGGCGTGGCCGCGATCGTCAACGACACGGTGATCTCGACGTTCGACGTGCGCCAGCGCGCCAATCTCTTGCTGGTGTCGGCTGGAATTCAATCGACGCCGGAAATGCAGCAGCGCGCCAGGACCCAGGCTTTGCGAGACCTGGTGGACGAGCACCTGCAAATGCAGGAGGCGGCGCATTTCGAGATCGAGGTGACGGCCGAGCAGATCGACCGGCGCGTCGCCGATATCGCACGGTCCAACGAAACCACGATCGAGGGTCTGACCGAACAATTGGCGCGCGACGGAGTATCCGTTTCCACGCTGCGGAGCCAGATTGGCGCGGACATCGCCTGGCAGCGATTGATGGGCGGCATGTATGGCAGCCGTCTGCGCATTTCCGAGATCGACATTCGCGAAACCCAAGAACGCATCGCCGCCAACGCCACTAGGCCGCAATACCAGATCTCCGAGATTTTCCTTCCCGCGGAAACCGACGCGGAATTCACCGAAATGGAGCAAGGCGCCATGCGCTTGCTTCAGGAGATGCAGCGCGGCGCGCCCTTCCC
>DPWD01000331.1 GCA_003526465.1 Hyphomonadaceae bacterium | reverse complement strand
AGGAAGTCGAGGCGCTGGTGGCGAGCTTCATCGCCTTCGCGCGCGACGATCCGGCCGAAGAAGCGCGCGTGCGGATCGATCTCTCGGCGCTGCTGCAGAGCATCGCCGACGACCGCGTCGAAGCGCGCAAGCAGGTGACGTTCGAGGGCGAAGAGCGGTTGATCATCACCGGCCAATCGCTTGGGCTGAAGCGGCTGTTCAATAATTTGGTTGAGAACGCGCTCAAGTACGGAGGCTGCGCACGGATCAAGCTGCGCCGCGGCGAGGGGCCTGTTGTGGTTGATATCGAGGATGACGGCCCAGGCGTGCCAACCGAGCAGCGCGAAAGCGTGTTCGAACCGTTCGTGCGCCTGGAGAATGGCGAGGCGCGCAGCGGCGCGGGTTTGGGACTGCCCGCCGCGCGCTCTATCGCGCGCGCTCATGGCGGGGATGTTGCCATAATGGATGCAGCGAAGGGCGCGCTGGTGCGGGTGAGTTTGCCGGGGTAAGGCAACAACACCGACGCTGCCCCTCACGGGGAGGGGCGATCGCATTTGAGATCAACAAGGGGTCGGCGCGGGTCTAGCGCCCCTCCCCCCTTGCGGGGNNATGCGAGCCGGAGGGGGGTAACGGCGGCGCTCTCTCGGGATGAGTTGCAAATGTGCGACCTCCCCAGTCACGGCGCCGCACCCCCACCCCCTGCCCCTCCCCGCAAGGGGGAGGGGGGCTCGCGGCCGCGCGCTTCCGCGACGCGATGTACACATGCGATGCCCCCCACGAGGGGAGGGGGCGTCTTGCGCGATCCAGTTTGAGTGGCGCCTCGATTTGTACAACAGACGCCACGGGAAGGGAGAGGGCGGCGCGGGCTCGGCCGAATTCGCATCCGCTACGAGCGCGCCCGCAGGAACAACACCTTTGCCGCGCCGTAAACGCGTTCATCGAGGCAGGCGAAGCCGGGCGTCGCAGGCGCTTCCTCTGCCCCGCATTCGAACACAACGAGCGCGTCCGGCGTGATCCATTCCCCTGGACCAAGCTTCGCCAGCGCTGCCTCGCCGAGACCCTTGCCGTAGGGCGGATCGAGGAACACCAGGTCGAACGGCTCGCCGAGGCCCGCGGGCTTGACCCCGAGATCGGTGGCGTCGCGGCGGTGAATGCGGGTGGCGCCGAACAAGCCCATCGCCTCGATGTTGTCGCGCAGCGCCCCGCGCGCGCCGGCATCAGTCTCCACGAACAGTGAAAACGCCGCACCGCGCGACATCGCCTCAAGCCCCAACGCGCCCGAACCGGCGAACAAGTCGAGTACGCGCCGCCCTTCGATACCCGGTGACCAGGCGGCATGTTCGAGCACGTTGAACACGGATTCGCGCGTGCGCTCGCTTGTTGGCCGGGTGTCCCGGCCGCGTGGGGCCGAGATGGGGCGGCCCCCGAACTTGCCCCTGACAATGCGCATGCGCGGCCCCTTCTTCTGGTGGCTTCGACGCCCATATGTCGCCCTGGACGCCTGTCGCCAAGCGCTTGACCGCTGCGCCCGGCTCGGGAACAAGGGCCCGCCTTCGGGGCGGCCGGGAGTGGGTAATCCGTGGAATTGATCATCGCCGACGTCGCGGCGCTCCTGCAGGTTGTGTTCATTGATTTGGCCCTCGCCGGCGACAACGCCGTGGCGGTGGGGCTCGCGGCGGCCGCTTTGCCCAAGGAGCAGCAGCGGCGCGCCATCTTCTGGGGCATCGTGCTGGCGCTTGTACTGCGGATCGCTTTCGCCGCGGTCACGACGCAGCTGTTGCAGATACAGGGCCTGTTGCTCGCCGGGGGCCTGCTGCTGCTCTGGGTGGCTTGGCGCATGTGGAGCGATCTCAAAGCGCATACCCCCGTGATGGTCGGCGATCCGGTCGCGGGCGAGCACATGGCCGAGGCGATAGCGTCTGGCGGCAAGGCGCCGGCGACTTTCATGCGCGCGCTGTCCACCATCATCATTGCCGATGTTTCGATGTCGCTGGACAACGTGCTCGCGGTGGCGGCGGTGTCCAAGCACAACGTCTATATCATGGCGTTTGGCCTTGTGTTGTCAGTGGTGCTGATGGGTGTGGCCGCATCGATCATAGCGCGGGTTATCAACCAGCACCGTTGGATCGCGGTGCTCGGCATCGTCATCATTGTCTTCGCCGGCGCGCGCATGATCTGGGAGGACGCGCACAATTTCCTGCCCTACGCGGTTCCCGCGATTCCGGCTTGGCTCGGCGGTGGGCACGCTTAGGCGCCGATCTGTTTCAGCATTTTGCGCGGGGCTTCTTCGACCTCGCCCGGCGCCAGCGTGCCCAATTGCACCGGCCCGTAGGCGATGCGGATCAGGCGGTTCACCTTAAGCCCGAGCGCTTCGAGCACGCGGCGCACTTCGCGGTTCTTGCCTTCGGCGATCGCCACCTCGATCCAGCAATTGGCGCCCTGGCCCCGCTCCAGCTTGGCTTCGATGGGGCCATATTTCATGCCTTCGACGACAAGTCCTTGCTTGAGAACATCGAGTTCGGGCTGTGTAATTCGACCGTAAGCGCGGGCGCGATAGCGCCTGATCAGCCCGCTTGAGGGCAATTCCAAGCGCCGCGCCAGCGCGCCGTCATTGGTCAAGAGCAGCAGCCCCTCGGAATTGAGATCGAGCCGCCCCACTGAGATGACGCGCGGCAGGCCAGGCGGAAGATGATCGAAAACCGTAGGCCGGCCCGCCGGATCGCGATGGGTGGTCACCAGGCCCGTGGGCTTATGGTAGCGCCAAAGCCGGCTGGGCTCGGCAGCGCCAACCGGGCGATTGTCGATGCTCACCTTGTCGCCGCCGCTTACCTTTACGGCGGGCGTATCGAGCACCTTGCCGTTGAGCTTGACGCGGCCCTCCGCGATCAGCTTCTCGGCGTCGCGGCGCGAACACACGCCCGCGCGCGCCAAATATTTGGCGATGCGCTCGCCTTCGACGCTAGAAAGGGGGGTAGAGGAGGCGGTCATGTTCGCGGTCATTTATCGATGGCGGGTCATATCAGGGCTTGAGGCGCAATTCGAGCAGGGATGGCGCGCGGGCACCCAAGCCATCGCCGCGGAGTTTGGCGGCTGGGGCTCGCGGCTGCACAAGGGCGAGGGCGGGACCTATGTCGCCTATGCGCAATGGCCCGACGAAACCAGGTGGCGCAAGGCGATGGAAAGCCGCATGCATCATTCCGACGATGTCGCGCGCGAGCAATACCGCTCCGCTATCGATCCCGGTTCGTTCGAAACGCTGTTCGCCGGGCCGGTGGCGCACGATTTGTTGGAGTTGAGGCGGGCATGACGGGCGGGTCTGCGTCACTTGGACCGCCGGCGTCCTCGCCGGCGGCGTTTCAACCGCCCAAGCGGCGGTGTGTTTGCCACACCGTATGCCGGCGAGGACGCCGGCGGTCCAAG
>DPWD01000061.1 GCA_003526465.1 Hyphomonadaceae bacterium | reverse complement strand
CTCTCTTCCAACGCTTGCAGGAAGTTCCAGGAAACGAACGGATCGTACGGCGCGCCTAGGGGATTGGCGAGGGCGTCCCAGTCAGCTCTGCCGATGTCCGACAGAGCGCCGAGAACTCCGATGGTGAGGGAATCCGCACCGTCCATGCGCTAGACGACTCCTCCTCTCCCTTGCGGAGAGGGGGNNCAGGCGCCTGATTGTCGGCCCGCCCCTCACCCGCCTCGCTTTGCGAGGCGCCCTCTCCGCAAGGGAGAGGGCTGGCGCCTGCATCACTCAATCTCAAACACCCCATCCACCTCAACCGCGAAGTTCAGCGGCAAATTCGCGGTGCCGACCGCCGAGCGCGCGTGGCGGCCGGCGTCGCCGAACACCGAGACCATGAGATCGGAGCAGCCGTTCATCACTTGCGGTATCGGATCGAAATCGGGCGTTACGTTGACGAAGCCGTTCAACTTCACCACGCGCTTGACACGATCGAGATCGCCGCCGCACGCCGCCTTCACTTGCGCCAATAGGTTCAGCCCGCACAACCGCGCCGCGGCCTGCCCCTGCTCGACCTCGATCGCATCGCCCAGCTTGCCCTTGATGCCGCCGGAAGCGTCAACGGAGACCTGCCCCGACACATGCACCAACTTGCCGACGATGACATACGGCACATAGGACGCCACCGGCGCCGGGGGTGTCGGCAGGGTGATGTTGAGTTCCTGCAGGCGTGTTTCTATTTTGCTCATATTCTTCCGCTCCCCAGGATGGCTGGGCCGTTCTAGCCGCAACTTGCGCCCAGGGAAAGGTGACACACACTCATCCTCAGACCGGCGGAAATCTCGCGGCGGCGGTGCGGTGAGTGTGTGTCACCGCGTCCCGTCACCGCGTCGCCAAGCAAGGACTGCAATGGCGTTGTAAGCTTCTGTAGGAGGATAAGAGATGGCGTGGTCAAAGAACCAGGGACCGAAGGAAGCAGTGCGTTCGTTTGCCACGCAAGTGGGCGAGATGCTCAATGGCGTGATCGCGGCGAGCGGTTCGCGGCTGATCGATGTCGGCGGCGTGCAGGCCGGCGCCTACGAAGTGAAGTGCAAGAAATACTGGTACAAGCCCAATGGCGCGGGGCCGGTGACGTTCACCACCAAGGACCCGGGTCAATTGGTCAATCACGGCGCCTTCATCGCATTGTATGATCTAAGCGAACGGCTCGGCGGCGGCGACGTGTACATCAAGCGCGCAGTGGCCGCGACCATGGCGATGTCGGGCGGCAACCGCAACGCCGCGGGCTACGCGGCCGGCGATTTCGAAGCCAACACGCTGTTCGGCAACATCGCCACCGCGCAAAGCTACGCGCACTATCTGCAGAACCCGGCAATCATCAACGCGCTGATGTCGGCCGATCAGCAAAGCGCCTTCACCGCCGGCTGGACCAAACGGCCCGGTGCGAATGACAACGACGTAACGATGAGGCGCGCGGCTTGAATGTCGGATATCGTGCGCGATGGAGGTGTCCGTGATAGAAGAACTCAAACCAGGCCTGAAAACAGGACGCCTTCTTCGCTTAACGCGATCACTGATCGCGATGGGAGTCCTTTTCCTGACCATTGAAGCCTGCGGAGCGCCGAGAATGCGTGACGGGATTCAGTTTGAGCAATATCGCGCCTCTGGCTTTGGGAAGGAAGTAGAAGCAGCCTCCGGGCGTTTCAGTCAAGAGATCGCGCGACGGTATGCCGATGCGGAATCTTATGAGCAAGTGGTTGATGACCTGAAGGCCAATGGCTTCAGGTGTGTTGATACCGAGTGGGAGGCAGGGGGAGATCCAACCATTTTTTGTTTTCTGGAGCGACCTCGCGTTCCGCTTTACCGCGACAGGTGGACAGTTCTCATTCGTAATCCCGACGTTAGCCAGCGGCCGGACATTACAGCATTTTACAGAATCCAGGCACCGTAGGGATAAGGTGACACACACCGCCCCTCACTCATCCCGCTCCGCCTTCAACGCCCTTCCCGTCTGCACCGCGCTCTTGCCGAACTTCGCCCGCGCGCTCGCCACCGCTGCTTCCGCCGCCGCGCGTTTGGGCGTTTCGGTGTCGAGCATATCGCCTCGATCCGCGAATGTCGCATCGCTGAAATCCGATAGCCCGACACCGATCAGCCGGAATTTCGTCCGCCCATCCGCGTCGCCCGCCAGCAGTTCGCGCGCGGTTTCGAAGATGCGATGCGCCAGCAAGGTTGGCTCCGGCAATTGCCGACGGCGCGTTATAATCTTGAAGCGCGCGTCCTTCAGTTTCAGCGTCAGCGTGCGCCCCGCCGTATCGCTGGCGCGGCAGCGCGCGGCGACTTTTTCGCAGAGCGGCCAGAGGATGTCTTCCAGCGCTTCGATGTCGGCGACATCCTCGAAGAACGTCGTCTCCGCCGAGATGCTCTTGCGTTCGCCGTGGGGATCGACACGCCTTGAATCATCGGCCATCGAGAGCGCGAACAGGTAGCCGCCCCAATCGCCGTAGAGCGCGCGCATGCGCTGGGCGCCGACGGCGCGGATATCGCCGATGCGCTTCAAGCCATTGCGTTCGAGCGCGGCGGCGCCGGCGGGGCCAACACCGGGCAGCGTACTGATAGAGCGGGACTCCAGAAACAAAAGCGCTTCCGCCCGCCCAATCACCGAGAAACCACGCGGCTTGT
>DPWD01000345.1:5956-6359 GCA_003526465.1 Hyphomonadaceae bacterium | reverse complement strand
GCCGGACGCCCCTTGCCGGCGGCCATTCATTTCGATACGGGCATGAGCCGTCTGGGACTGGCCAATACGGAGGTGGAGGCCTTGGCCGCCGATCCCGGCCGCCTGGCGGGCATCGATGTTCGATATATGATGAGTCACCTGGCCTGCTCCGAAGACCCGGATCATCCGCTGAATGGCGAACAGTTGGCCGCTTTCACCACGGTGCGCGGCCGCTTGCCAAAGGCGCCGGCCAGTCTGGCCAACTCCTCCGGCATCTTTCTGGGACCGGCGTATCATTTCGATCTGGTGCGCCCGGGGGCCGCTCTCTATGGCCTCAATCCGACCCCGGGACGCCAGAACCCCATGAGACAAGTGGTTCGTCTGCAAGGAAAAATCCTGCAGGTGCGCGAGATTGACGCTCCCC
>DPWD01000345.1:5542-5908 GCA_003526465.1 Hyphomonadaceae bacterium | reverse complement strand
GGTCGCTGTCCAATTGCGGCAGCGCCTGGATCGGCGGTCAGCGTATTTCATTGATCGGGCGGGTTTCCATGGATCTCACGACTTTCGACGTGACCGGAGTGTCGCGCGAGACGGCACGGCCGGGCGCCCTGGTCGATTTGATCGGACCCGAATTGAGCGTCGACGATCTGGCCGCGGCGGCGAACACCATCGGCTACGAGGTCATGACGTCCCTGGGGCACCGTTACCACCGCGCTTACATGGGCGGTTGAGGAATCATCGGCATGCCGATACTGCAACCGCTCGGCCGCACCTTCCTCCTGTTCCTGGAGGCGACGGGCCGCATCGTGATGTTCACCTCGACGTCGGTGTCGCATTGCTTTCGGC
>DPWD01000345.1:5282-5509 GCA_003526465.1 Hyphomonadaceae bacterium | reverse complement strand
ACCGGCATGGTGCTGGCCCTGCAGAGCTATACCGGCTTCGCCCGCTTTTCGGCGGAGAGCGCCATCCCCAACGTGGTGGTGGTCTCCATCACCCGCGAGCTTGGCCCGGTGCTGGCCGGCTTGATGGTCGCCGGCCGGGTCGGCGCCGCCATGGCCGCCGAGATCGGCACCATGCGCGTGACCGAGCAGATCGACGCGATGACCACGCTGTCGACCGATCCGTTCCG
>DPWD01000345.1:0-5271 GCA_003526465.1 Hyphomonadaceae bacterium | reverse complement strand
ATCGTCGCGGATATCATCGGCGTCATGGGCGGCTATCTCGTCGCCACGCGCTCGCTCGATTTCAATGGCGCGACCTATCTGCGCAATACGGTCGATTTTCTCGAAGCGGCGGATGTGAATTTGGGGCTGATCAAGGCCGCCGTGTTCGGCTTCATCATCTCCGTCATGGGCGCGTTTCAAGGTTATCATTCGCGCGGCGGGGCGCTCGGCGTCGGCCGCGCCACGACCAACGCCGTCGTCGGCGCGGCTGTGCTCATCCTTGCGGCGAATTATTTGATCACGGCCGTCTATGTCGACTGACACACCCAAGCTCCAACTCATCGGCCTCAAAAAGCGCCTGAACAATCGTCAGGTGCTGGACGGCGTCGATCTCGATGTCGCGCCTGGCCAAAGCGTCGTGATCATTGGCGGTTCAGGCGTCGGCAAGTCCGTGACGCTCAAATGCGCGCTCGGGCTCATGAAGCCGGATGCTGGCGAGGTGCGCGTCGACGGCGTACATGTGGAGCGGTTGAAGCCGCGCGCACGCGCCGAGCAAATGCGCAAATTCGGCATGCTGTTCCAGGGCGCGGCGCTGTTTGATTCTCTCACCATCTGGGAAAACATCGCGTTCCGCCTGCTCTATGCCGATCACACACCGCGCGCGGAGGCCAAGGCGCGCGCGATCGAAGCGATGCGCAAGGTGCGACTGGCGCCGGAATTCGCTGACTTGCGCCCAGTGGAGCTGTCCGGCGGCATGCAGAAGCGCGCGGGCCTGGCGCGCGCCATCATCGCCAAGCCCGACATCCTCTTCTTCGATGAGCCGACAACCGGCCTTGATCCCATCACTGCCGACGCGATCAATGATCTCATCGTCGACATGGTCAAGGATCTGGGTTGCAGCGCCGTCTCCATCACGCATGACATGGCGAGCGCGCGAAAGATCGCCGACGAGATCGCCATGCTTTATGGCGGCAAGATCATCTGGCGTGGGCGTCCCAGCGAGATCGACGCCAGCGGCAACGCGTTCGTCGATCAGTTCGTCAGCGGCCGCGCCGAGGGCCCGATCCAGGCCATCGTCTAAACCTAATCGCGATCTTCATCAGGACAGCGCCGCGCGGTGATGGCGAGCGGCGCGCCGCCCGCGCGCGCGAAATCGCCCATCAGATCGTCCGTCACCGGCGCGGCGACGCTCAAACTGTACACGATCGGCGCACCGCTCGGCGCGCCTTCAGAATCGAGTTGGCGGACATTCAGCGTCACACGATTGGCATCCCCCGCCGCCCAGGTTCCGGCGTAGGAAACTACGTTCGCCTCGTTGGAATAATCGTAATATTCAACGCGATCGTCGGCTGAGAACACCAGATCATAGAGGCCGCAGCTGCGATCGAAGGACCACAAGCCCACCAGCGCTTCCGCCTCCAGCGTGAAGGGCGCTTCAGGAACGCGCCCGACGCCGCTTGAGCCCGCGCGCGCATCCTCCGGAACCGCATTGGCCGCCGGCTGGCCGCACGCGGACAGCGCCAAGGCGGCGATCATGATTAGTTTGCGCATGTGGAGCCTCCTGGCGCCGATCCAAGCCTATCGCCACTGTGCTAACAAGCAGCTCCCAACTCAAGCGGGATCGACCGTCACGCGTCGCATATGGCGGCGCTGGCCGGGATAGTCATTGAGCGCATAGTGCCAGACGCTGCGATTGTCCCAGAACGCCACCGAACCCTTCTCCCAGCGAAAGCGGCAGGTGAACGCCTCGCTTCGCCCGTGATTGAAGAGGTAGTCGAGCAACGGCTTTGACTCTCGCGCCGTCCAGCCATCGAAGCGCAGTGTGAACGCGGGATTGACGTACAACGCTTTTCGCCCGGTCTCCGGGTGCGTGAGCACTGCTGGGTGGCTGTACTCTCCGGCCAGTCCTTCCGCTTCCGCCACTTGCATGCTTTTGCGGTCATGCGCCGATTGTCCCTTCGCGGAATATTCGCGATTGGCCGAATGGATCGCGCGCAAGCCGGAGAGCGTTTCCTTCAGGCCGTGCGACAACGCTTCATAGGCGGCGGCCTGGCTCGCAAACAGCGTGTCTCCGCCAAATTCGGGAACCTCCAGCGCATGGAGTATTGAGCCGATCGAGGGCTTGGCGAGAAAGCTCATATCCGAGTGCCAGCCGCCGCCGAAATTCAGCTTGTCCTCCGGCTCCTTGATGATCTCCATGATCTCGGGATGGCCATCCATGCCGCGCACATAAGGATGCACGTTGAGCGGCCCGAAGCGGCGCGCGAACGTTTTGTGCGCCTCCGGCGACAAATCCTGCTCGCGAAAGAAGATCACCTGATGATCGAGAAACGCCTTGTGGATCGCGTCCTGCGTTCCGTTGTCCAAGGGCTCGGAAAGATCGACGCCGCCGATCTCCGCCCCCAATGCGCCGGCCACGCGGCGAATGCTCAAGTTTGTCTTCGCCATAGGCGCGATCCTTCAGCGCAATCTTAACAGGTTCGCGTGACGCCGCGAAGTCCAAGGTCATCTATGGGGCGCCCCAGCGCCGTACGAGATTGTGATAAACGCCGGTCAGCGTGATCAAGGACGGATGCGCATCCTCCACATCCGCGCGCAGGCGCTGGATGCTCATATCCAGATCGAACAACATATCCCGGCACGCGTCATCCCTCACAAGGCTCTGCACCCAAAACACCGCGGCGACACGCGCGCCGCGCGTTACCGCATTGACGCCGTGCAGGCTCGTCGAGGGATAAAGGATCATGTCGCCCGCCTTGAGCTTCACGCTCTGGGCGCCGAAATTGCCGTCGATCACCAATTCGCCGCCATCGTAGGTGTCGGGTTCGGACAAAAAAAGCGTGGCCGAAAGATCGGTGCGGATTCGCTCTTGGGTCTGCGCGCTCAGGCGCATGGCGTTGTCCACATGCGCGGCGAACGCCTGGCCAGGTCCATAGCGATTGAACAGCGGCGGAAAGATGCGCGCCGGCAGCGCAGCGGACTGGAAGATGAGATTGCTATTCAATGCGTCGAGAATTTCGCCGCCAAGCATGCGGCTTGCCTCGCAATCTTCCGGAAGTTGGTGGTTGTTCTTGGCGAGTGCGGATTGATAGCCCGCCGTCGCGCGCCCATCCGCCCACGGCGCGCGTGCGAGAACCTCGTGAAAGCGAGTGAGCGCCTCCGCGCTTAGGACATTCTCGATCTCTAGCAGCATGCCGCGCGTGCGCCTCTTCAGAACTCCATCGCCAAGGTGAGTATCGTCTGCCGGCGCGGGCCGGGCAAGGATTGGCCGGGCTGCGCGCCCTGAATGTAAGCCTCGTCCGTCAGATTATTGATGTTGAGACGCAGCTCGGCGTGTTCGCCAAGATCAAGCGTGGCGATGGCGTCAAACACCCAATAGCTCGGCGTCTCGATGGTGAGATCGAAGGTCGGGTTCGGGCGGACATTCGAAAGCCGGGAATCCACGAACAGCCCGCCCCCGCCGACGCTGAGGATTGGTGTAAGTTGATACGTCGTCCAAAGAGAAAACGAATGCTCCGGCAGGTGATCGAGCCGCTGGCCGATTTCGAACGCATTGCTGGATTCCGTCACCTCACCGTCAAGGTAGGTGTAGTTCACGAACACCGCCCAATTGTCCAAGAGCTCACCGTTTGCGCCGAGGGTGAGGCCGTTGACTTCATGCACGCCATCGACAGCTGCGGCCGCGTCGTTCGCATTGATGCCCGGCGTGCGCGCATTGCGCCGCACGGTGTGAAAGAGCGCCGCTGAATACTCCATCTGCCCCACATTGAGCCGCCCGCCCAATTCGTAGCTGCGCGTGCGCTCAGGCTCGGCGTTGAAGCGCGCCGGCGTGGTTGGAGGCGCGTTGGTGCGGCCCTGAATGTTGACAATGTCATGGCGCCCCGTCGTTTCGAACGACGTGCCGTAGCCGATATAAAGGCTAGCGTTCTCGATAGGATGGAAGAGCAGCGAAACGCTGCCGCTCAGTTCGTTATCCGTGCGCGCCAGATCCTGCTCGAACCCGGGAATGGTTCCCGTATCGTCCACGCTGGTGACGTGGGTGCGCACATGATCGTAGCGAAGCCCGAAATTGGCCTCCCAACGCGGTGAAAACTCCAGATTGTCGAAGATGTAGAGCGCGGCGGTGTCTGTCGTCACGCCCGCGCGCGTGCCTTGATAGGGAATGGGCGCGGCAGCGAGAAAAGCTGGATCAAACAGGCTTTGCGCTGGTCCGTTCGCATCGAGGCGGCGCACATTGAGCGCGCGCTCCGACGAAAGCTCGCCGCCGATCACAAACGTATGTTCAACGCCATTCATTTCGAATGGAATTGTGACATTGGTCTGGTTCGAGAATATCTCGTCCACTTCGTCGCGCGGCTTCTGCAAGCCGTTCGTCTGCGTCGCGGGCGTTATGGCCAGGAGCGGCGCTGGCGCCCCGCCGGGGAACGGAATGCTGTTGCTCTGGCCTTGGATGCGCGGCGCGGAAACAATGCTGTCATTGTGCACGCGCCCATAACGCAGCTGGCTCCAGAGCTGAACGTTATTGGCGAAGCGGTGCTCAAGGCGCGCGGTGAACACATCCGCATCGATATCGCGATAGTCGGTGGAGTAGCCGTAAAAATTGCTGAAATCGACTGGCGCCACCCGCCCTTCCAGCCCTGACCCCAGCATCGAGAAATCGCGTATATTGGGCAGGCCGAGATCAGGTAGTTCGTTCTGCGTGATGTGCAGATAACTCAGCGTGACTTGCGTATCCGTTTCGAGGCCGAAGGCGAGCGCCGCGAACGCGCCCCAGCGATCGTTGCGCACATGATCGCGCCCTGGTTCGTCAGCGCCATGCGCCATGGCGCTGAAGCGAAACGCAACGCCGCCCTTCTCACGCACCACTTGATTGTAATCGAGCGTGGCGCGCGCGTAATTATCCGTGCCGGCGCTCAACTCGGCGATATGCTGGTCGTATGGCAGCGGGCCGCGCGTCACGAGATTGATCGTGCCGCCCGCATTGCCGCGCCCAGCGAACGCGGAGGCCGGCCCTTGCGTGATCTCTATGCGCTCCACGAAAAACGGATCGCGCAGATAATTGCCGACATCCGTCATGCCATCGAGAAGGATATCGTCCCGCGCGGCGAACCCTCTGATCTTCATGGCGTCGCCGGACGGCGGATTGCCTTCCCCGGCGACGATCGACACGCCCGTTACGTTCCGCATCGCATCGCGCAGGCGCACGATGCCTTGCTGGTGGAGGAACTCCTCTTCGAGGATGGTCACGGTCTGCGTGGTGTCGAGCAGGGGCTGGGTGCGCAGCGGCGATGA
>DPWD01000159.1:9337-9555 GCA_003526465.1 Hyphomonadaceae bacterium | reverse complement strand
CGCCCCGCAAGGGGGCGGGGGAACGCGGCGGCTCGAGTTCGTGCTCAAACCGGGACCACCTCGAACGCAGCGCTTAGCCGCTCGCTGCCCGCAAACGGCACGGTGCCGTGCCACATGTAAGAGGGAAACAGCACCAAGAGCCCGGGTCTCGGCTCGATGATTTTTTCCGGCGTACAGCCACGGATCGGACGATTGGGTTCGCCGAATTTCAGCGCGCC
>DPWD01000159.1:0-9319 GCA_003526465.1 Hyphomonadaceae bacterium | reverse complement strand
TCGTGCACGTGATTGGGTTGGTAGCCGCCATCGGTGAGGCGCAGCGAGGAGAGGCTTGCGAAGCGATAGCCCTCGCGCCGGCGTTGACCTACAGGATCGTTGGGGCTCGCGCGCAGACGCGTCACGTAGTCGCGCACGGAATTGTCGACCGCGCTGAAAAACGCGCGCAAATGGCGGTCCTCGACGGCCATCAGATTGCGCCCCGTCTGCGTGCCATTGTGAACGTATTGATCGAGCGGATGAGCGTTGCTGCGATGTTGCGCGCGCAAGGTGTCTGCCAGCGAAGCGTTGAAATTCTGCACCGTAAAAAACCCTTGCGGAGTCGGCAGATCGTAACAGCGCACCAGTCGTTCGAAATCCGCCCAACGCCGATAATCGGGATCGCCAAGGATGCGCAGCGCGGTGACTTCGCAGGCGATCAGATATTGCTCGTCGGGCTCGTCCTTGCGCAGCTGGCGGGTCACCCGCAGCGCCTCATCGGCAAGGCCCGCTCGCAACAGCGTTGACAGCAGATTGCGCCAACTGGCGCGCGCATCGGGCGCGATTTCGCAAACTCGCCGCAACGATTTTAGCCCGTCGCGCGGGCGCTCTAGTTCGTCGAGCACAATGCCCTGCGCGGTCAGCAGAGGCGGCGCATCGGGGGCGAGCTTCAGGGCTTCCTCCAGCGCCGCGAGCGCTTTCGGCAGGCACTGGGCGCGGTGTAGCGCGTCGGCGCAGGCAAGCCGCAAGCCCAGATCGCGCGGACGCTGCTTGATGGCTGCTTCGATATGAGCGGCGCAGCTTTCCCCAGCGCCGGCGAGCGCGCGCATGCGGGCGTAGGCGGCATGGATCGCAACCGCGCCTGGAAACGCTTTCAGGGCCTGTAGCGCCACTCCCTCGGCATCCTGCTTGCGCCCGGCGGCGTAGGTCGCGCGCATCAAGCTCAAGGCAAGGTCGGGGCTATCGAGTTCCTGGCGCGCCAGACGCTCCAGATACTCAAGCNNAGCGCCATGGCGTAATTGAAGCGCACGCCGCGCCTTGTCGGCTCGTATTTGAGCGCTGCAGCCGCCGAGTTAAGCGCTTCCGCATCTCGCCCCTGCGTGCGGTGCACCTGGTGGAGCAGCGTCCAGGCCTCCGCGCCTGGATCGGCGCCGACATAGATATTGGCTTCCTTCTCGGCTTGTGCGGAATCGCCCGAGGCCATCAAGCAGCGCACCAGATTGACCCGGATCGCCATTGCCTGCGGCATAAGCGCGAGTGCGGCGCGAAACACGCGGATCGCCTCCTCGAAGGCGCCGCGCGCTTGCAGCACGAGGCCAAGATCGTTGTAATAGGCGCCCTCGCTCAACCCGTGCGAGATCGCGGCGCGGAAATGCCGCTCGGCTTCGCCAAGCTTGCCCTCGGCCTTCTTGATCGAGCCCATCAAATGCAGCACCGCGTGATCGGACTTCATCTGTTCGAACACGGGCGCCAGCACGCGGTCGGCNNGCATCGCCCTTGGCCAGCAATTCGCGGCTGGCGTTGATCAGCGGAGAGGTTTCCGAGGCCGGGCGTTTCATCGCGAGCCCTCGAACGGCGCGAACGGGTCGCGTGCTTCGCGCTCCTCGAAGCCCAGAAGCTCGAACGCCGTTTTCATGTGCACAGGCATGGGCGCTTCGATCTTGAGCACTCCGCCCGAGGGATGCGGCAAGCGCAATGCGCGCGCGTGCAGAAGCAGCGCGCGCTCCAGGCCGTTTGGCGACGGGCGCTCGCACTTGTATTTCGGATCGCCGGCAATGGCGTAGCCCATCTCGGCCATGTGGAAGCNNCGCAATTGATGCGTGCGCCCCGTCACCGGGCGCAGCGCCACCCATGCCGCCTGCTGCCCCGCTTCGTCCAGCACGGCGTATTGTGTGATGGCATGTACCGCGCCCTCGTCTGCTTGCACGCATGACTGCATCATCTCGCGGTCGGCGTCGTGCGCGCCCGGGGCTTTGCGCATCCAGGAGCGTAACTCTCCAACCCTCGGGCGTGGCGCGCCCAGCACGATCGCCCAATAAATCTTGTCGGTGTCACGGTCGCGGAAGGCTTCGCCCAGAAAGGCCGCCGCGCGCGCGTGGCGCGCGAGCACCAGACACCCGGATGTGTCGCGGTCAAGCCGGTGGACCAGTTTTGGCCTCTTGTCGGATTCGAACTTGAGGCCATCGAGCAAACCATCAAGGTGGCGGGGCGTGTTGGTCCCGCCCTGCACGGCCAACCCGGCTGGCTTGTTCAGCACGATGACGTCATCGTCCTTGTGAACGACGAGCGCGCGAACGAAGTCGACATCCTTGCCGCTAATGCCCACTGGCAACCGCGGCGCAGCGTCAGGCAACGGCGGCACGCGAACCATCTGCCCGGGCTCAACGCGGTCGGACGCCTTCACCCGCGCGCCATCGACCCGCACTTGCCCGGTGCGGATCAGCTTCTCGATTTGCCCCTGGCTCAAATGCGGGTAGCGGCGGCGAAACCAGCGGTCGATCCGGGTTACGCCGTCATCTGCTTCCACCGCGACGGTCTCGACCGCCTTCATTGCCGCCCCAGCATCAATCCCAACCAGCAAGCGCCGACGCTCAGCCCGAGCGAAGCCGCGACATACAGCATAGCCGAAGCGCTCGCGCTCTGCATCAGCCGCACCGTCTCAAGCGAAAACGCCGAAAACGTGGTGAATCCGCCAAGCACGCCGACGCCCATGAGCAGGCGCGTATTCTCCTGATCCGGCCCCACACGCGCGGCCAGCAAGCCCATGGCGAGCCCGCCGACAACGTTCACCAGCAACGTGCCCCATGGGAACGCAACCCCCAGGAGGCGCGCGGCGGCGACGCTCACGCCGTGACGCGCCAGCGCCCCGACCGCTCCACCGAACACCACGAGCAGGATTTGCGTCATCTGGGCGCTAGCAGGCGCGCGCGCAGGTTTGCCGAGAGCGCATGGGCGTCATACGCATTGGGATCGTCAGGTTTGACGCCCTCGCCGAAGCGCACCTCCAGCGTCGCTGAACGCGCGCGCGGGCCGCTTTGGCCGCCAATCGGGAAATTCATGCCCACGCCAACGCTGACCCCGGTGTGGCGGCCCCAATTGCCGCCGCCAATGCCAACCCCAATCGAGGGGCCGCTGCGGGAGCTGTCCTGTTCGTCAAGCGTGCGCCGATCGACCCAGAACCAATCCCGCCCCGCCTGCACGGTGAGTTCGGCGGCGCGCAGCAGCGCGAAATCCTGGATCAGGGCTGCATCGCCGGCGCCGGCCGCGCGATAGGTCACAAAATAGCGGTTCGTCTCGATTTGCGTTTCCGAATAACCGGCCGCGCCTTGAGTGGCTGCCGGCGCATAAGCAGGCGCGGAAGCACAGCCGGCAATCGCGGCCAGCGCTGCAATCAAGATCAATGGGCGGAACATATCAGCCTCCATAACTATCCCCCGGGGTCGATGTAGCAGACTTAATCGCCGGGCGCTGCTTGAAGTCCCAGTGAAACCAAGGTTTCAGAAAAATGAACAGGCGGCGGCGCCTCGAATCGTCTGCGCCCCCCTGCGGGATGGGGAAATTCCAGCGCCGCCGCGTGCAGCAAGAGGCTGGGGATCGGTGTCCCCGCCACGCTGAACAGCCCGCCATACTTCCCATCGCCAGCGATGGGGCGGCCAATGGCGGCGAGGTGGGCGCGCAGCTGGTGCATGCGCCCTGTTTCAGGGTTAAGCTCCAGCAACGCGGCCTCGGGGATTTCCGCGAGCGAGCCGTAGCGGGTTAGCGCGGCCTGAGCGCCTGCTTCCCCCTCCCGACCGACCTCCATGATATCTAGGCCCTGACGCGAGGCCTTTTTGAGCCAGAACGCGATTTGCCCATCGCGAGGGACAGGCGCGCCGCCGCAGACAATGGCGAAATAGGTCTTGGCGACCTCTCGCCCGGCGAAGGCCGACGAAAGGAACGCCGCCGCCGGCTTCGTGCGGGCGGCGACAATGATCCCGGAGGTTTCCCTATCGAGCCGATGCACAAGACGCGGTCGTTTGCCATTGGACTTCGAGAAGGCGGCGAGCAAATGTTCGAGGCTCCGCGCAACGCCTGAGCCGCCCTGGACCGCCAACCCAGCTGGCTTGTTGAATACAAGCAAGTGCGCGTCTTCATGAAGTACCAGCGCGCGGGCATAGGCGGCGTCCGCCACCGACAATGCCGCTGGCACTGCTCCTCGATTCGCCATTGCCCACCTTAGGCGACGCGGCGGCTGATTTCACGGCGTCGCGACAGCGGCCGCCGCGATCCCGCTGCGTGCATTGGGCACTGGCGGTCCGCCATGCTCGGCAAACCAGGCCAAAGTATTTCGCACCTTAGCAATCATGCCCGTGGGGCGGCTCGCAATATCGTGCGGGCTGCCGGGAATGCGGATGAGGCGCGTCGGCACACGCCGCAGCCGCAAAGCCTGATAATATTGCTCCGCCTCGCCCGCGGGCGTGCGATAATCCTCCTCGCCGACCATCACCGCTGTCGGGGTGGCTACATTGCCCACGCGCGAGAGCGGCGAGCGCGCCCAATAACGCTGCTGCGCGCCATCTTCCCAAGGAAATTCGCCGAACCAGTAGGGTGCGAAGAAATTGTTGGCGTCGGCGGTGAGCACGAAACTGGTCCAGTTGATCACCGGCTTTTGCACCATCGCGGCGCGAAAGCGAGTGGTCGTGCCCACGATCCAGGCGGTCAAGACGCCGCCGCCCGAGCCGCCGGTGACGTAAAGCCGCTCTGGATCGATCGGCTCGCGCGCGATCGCGGCGTCGACCACGGCCATGAGGTCATCATAGTCCTGGCTCGGATAATTGTGGTGGATGAGATTGCCGAACTCGCCGCCATAGGAAGTCGAGCCACGCGGGTTGGCGTAAACGACCACATATCCAGCCGCGGCGAACATCTGCACTTCGGCGGAGAAGCTTGGCCCATAAGCAGCGAATGGGCCGCCATGGATCTCCAGCAGCAGCGGATAACGCTGCGAAGGATCGAAGTTCGGCGGCCGCACCACCCAGGCGTCGATGCTGCGCCCGTCCGCACTGGAGCGCGCCGTAAGCGGCTCGGCGGTTGGAATGGTCCGGCCGGCGAACAGATCGTCGTTGAGCGTGGTCAGCCTGCGCGCACCGCCCCCGGTGGAAATCACCACGTCCGCGGGCCGCCGCGGATCGGTGACATTCGCAGCAATCCTGCCAGCAGCGTTCACCGAGAATGCGCCGCTAGTGTAGGGCCGGCCGATATCGGCGCCGCCGACGCCACTCAGCACGGTCGTGACGCGCCCGCCATTTGCGGCGATGCGGCCGAGTTTGGTGATCCCGTGGTCCTCGAACAGGAAGAAGATCGCACCATTGCCCGCCCATCTCGGATTGCTGACGTCGCGATCGAACGATGCCGTGAGCGAACGGGCGCCGGAGCCATCCGCGTTGGCGACATAGAGTTCGTTCACTTGGTAGCCCTGGCGGCGGTCATCGAAGCCGACATAGGCGAGCCGCCTGCCGTCTGGCGATAGCACTGGCGCGCCCTCTGGGCCGTCGCGATCGGTCAGCCGCGTCACGGCGCCGGAGGCGATATCGAGCGCGTAAATATCGGACTCCACCGGATCGTACTCCCACGCGTCTCCGGCGTTAGCGGCGAACACCAGGCGGCTACCGTCCGGATTCCAGGACAAACGCCCGTCATGATTGCGGTCCTGGAAGGTCAGCTGGCGCGGCGCCCCGCCCTCTGCGGGTGCGACGAATATCTGCGTGTAACCCGCGTGCAGAAAACCCTCGCCGTCGGCGCGATAGACGACGCTATTGATGACGCGTGCGGGCTCGGCCCACTCCGCGCCTTCGGGCTTCGGCGGAAGCGAGGCGGGGTCGGGGTTTTCCTCTTCAACGAACGCCTGGAACGCAAGCGAGCGCCCATCCGGCGACCAGGCGAGGTTCGCCGCTCCGCCTGGAAGGCGCGCGAGCGTCGCCGAACGCTGGGAGTCGAGATAGAACACGCGCAGTTCCGCGCCGCTCTCCTCGTTGGCGACGTAGGCGATGGCGCGCCCGTCAGGCGACCAGACCGGAGAGGCATAGCCGCCCGCGCCCTGGATCAGCGGACGGTGGTTGCTCCCGTTCGCATCCACTAGCCAGATCGAGCGGCGGAATCGGTCGCGCATGATGTCGCCCGACACGCGCACATAGGCGACGCGTCCGCCATCGGGAGAAATCTGCGGGTCGTCGGCATATTCGAGATTGAAAACGTCGGCGGCCACGAAATTGCGCACCGGCGCGCGCAGCGGCTCCTCCGCGACGGCGTTTGAGCTGAAGACAAGCGCGGCGATGGCGCCGAGGCGGCGGAGCGGCATGGAAATCCCCCTGATGCGGCAACCTAGCCGAGGCGGGCAGCGGGGCAAGCTGCGCTCGCCACGTTGGCGAACTGGGTCAACCCTTTTGCGCGTGCTCGGCTCGCGCTTTCGCCCAATGCTCCAGACGCTCCTTGATTGCTCCCTCCCGCCCCCTGCCCTCGGGCGCGTAGAATTGGCGACGGCTCATCTCGTCGGGGAAGTAGTTCTGGCCGGAGAAGGCGCCCTCGGCATCGTGGTCGTACCGATAGCCCGATCCGTAACCCAATTCCTTCATCAGCTTCGTTGGCGCGTTGCGGATATGCATGGGCGGACCCAACGTTCCCGTCTCCGCGGCAGCCGCTTTCGCTTGCTTCCAGGCCACGTAGGCCGCGTTCGACTTCGGCGCTGTTGCGAGGTGCAGCACCGCTTGCGCCAGGTGCAATTCTGCCTCCGGCGGGCCTATGAAATGCACTGCGTCCTTGGCCGCATTGGCGATCAAGAGCGCGGTGGGGTCGGCAAGGCCAATATCCTCGGCCGCCGCGCGCACCAGCCGGCGGGCGATGAACAGCAAATCCTCCCCACCCACGACCATACGCGCCAGCCAATAGAGCGCTGCGTCGGGATCGGAGCCGCGGATGCTTTTGTGCAGCGCGGATATGAGATTGTAGTGCTCCTCGCGGTCCTTGTCGTAAGCGGGCGCGCGCTTCTGCAGCAATTCGCCTAGGGCCTGGGCCCCTAATTGTGTTTTCGGCGAGAGCGCGAACAATTCCTCGGCTAGCGTCAGCAGATAGCGCCCATCGCCGTCGGCCAGATTGCACAGCGCAACGCGCGCGTCCGCCGTCAGCGGTAAGTCACGCTGCAGCAGCGCCTCCGCGCGTTGCAACAACAATTCGAGCGCGGCATCATCCAAGCGCTTCAGCACAAACACCTGCGCGCGCGAGAGCAGCGCCGCGTTGATCTCGAAGCTCGGATTTTCGGTGGTGGCGCCAACGAGCGTCACCACGCCTTGTTCGACGTAGGGCAAGAACCCGTCCTGCTGCGCGCGGTTGAAGCGGTGGATTTCGTCCACGAACAGAAGCGTGCCTTTGCCGCTGGCGCGCCTACCCTTCGCGGTTTCGAACGCCTTCTTCAAATCGGCGACGCCGGAAAACACCGCGCTGATCTGCTGGAATTCGAGCCCGGTTTCCTCAGCCAACAGGCGGGCGATGGTGGTCTTGCCCACGCCAGGGGGGCCCCACAGCACCATTGAGCCGAGCCGCTTCTGGGCGACCATGCGGCCTATTGGGCCGTCCGGCTTCAGCAGATGATCCTGACCGACGACTTCGCCGAGCTTCCTCGGCCGCAGGCGTTCCGCCAGCGGCGCGGGGGCGCCTTGGTCAAGGCCGGCGGCTTGGAAGAGATCGGACATGGGCGGAGACTAGCACGGCCGAGCGCTTGTGCAGCTGATCCCGCTAAGTTTACGAAAATTGCGGGTCTTCAGCCTGCACCGAAGTTAGCTTGATCTCCCCAGTTGCCGTGTCTATGAAGTGGCCCTGGCATCTCCGGGGGAAAAATGCGACGCTCGATTTTCGCCGCACTGATCGGGCTCGCGTTTGCAGCGAGCCTCGTCCCGGACGCCTCGGCGAGGGAGGCGGCGCAACTCCACGATATCCAAATTGAATCTCTAACGGTGCGCGTGGTCGATACTGATGGCAGGTTTACTGTCGTCGATTCTCGCATGGACGAGACCGCGACGGCGGCAGTTTTTTTTGGCCTGATTGGCGCTGCTGTTAACTCCGCCGCGAACAATGCGGAAGACGACGCAAAGGCCGAACCGCTCAAGGAAACGGCGGAGGCAATAGATCTTGATGGATTGATTGGACAGGCGGTGCTAGCACGCCTGTCGTCACGAGAAGCAGTGCGCCTTGCTGAAACCCCGGAGAGCGCCTCCAACACCTTAGTGGTGGAGGTCGGCGAGTGGGGCTTGATCCGCCGAGCCCAACGCCCAGACACCTTCATGCGGGTGTTTTTGAAATTGAACCTAAGCATAACCGATGCGCGCGGCCGCACGATTTGGGGTCCCCAGCGGGAGCACTCCATCGGCCAAATGTCTGCAGAATTGGCCGGCTTCACTCCGGAGGTTTTCAGAACCGAGATGGAAGCGCTGGCTGGGCGTGCGGGTCAACAGGTCGCCAATAAGATCATCTATCGTTGAGCAAGGGGACGAACATGCGCAGAATTTTCTTGGCCTTAGCACTCGCGGTTTCAATTTCGGCGTGCGCGACGGGAACGACCAATATCACGCTCACGACGCCTCAGACGAGGCCGGCAGTGCTCGCGGAAGCTCCTTCAACCCGGATTGACGTAGCCGGAGTCACTGATTCGCGAAGCAATACGGGACGCATTGGCGACAAGCGCAACGGCTACGGCATGGTGATGGGCGCAGTTGGCAGCACCCAGCCGCCGGCGGCAATAGTCGAGCAAGCCCTCGAGCAGGTCATGACCGCGAACAACCACGTCCTCGGTGGCGCCGAAGATCGCTACGCTCTGCAAACAACGCTGCGGACGTTCTGGTTCGACTACAAAACTGGGCTCGTTACCGTTGAATTTTTCGGCACGATCCAAGCGGAGGTCGCGCTGGTCGATCGCACGACCGGGCAGACCCTCTATACTGAGACGTTCGAGGGCTACAATTCCGAACGCACCGGCGGGGGCCTCAGCCGCACCTGGACCCGCATCATGGATGCTGCTCTGGCCGACTTCGCCACCAAGGTCAGCTTGTCCGAGGGCCTCAAGGCGGCATTGGCGGCAACCCACGCCCCAGCGCCGGCCACCGGGTCCTAGTTTCACCGGGGGCGCGGCAGGAACGCCTTCTTCAAATCGGCGANNCTCGGCCAACAGGCGGGCAATGGGCGTCCCGCCGGAACAAACGAGGGCGGCTAAGCCGTCACATCCCGAAGCGCACTTCGCCGCGCTGGCCGTTGCGCTCGAGCCCGATCACCCAGGCGCGGGCCTGGGTGAGCGCGCGGTCCAGCTGGGCTGCGT